>JBDHAI010000005.1:0-34848 GCA_039588155.1 Gemmatimonadota bacterium
AGCCGATCCCCGTTCACCAACGCGTCGGCGTCTGAATTCACAAGATTCGCGTCACCACATGAGAAATTGAAGCGATATCCATGGCCGATGTGATTGACGACACTTGGTCCTGCGTTCATGGAGTCAATGGTTGCCTGGAGGGTGAGGGGGACCGAGCCAGGGTACGACGGGTATGTTTGGTACGCGCGGGGCGTTCGCAGCGGTTTGTCTTCGAAGACGGACACGTAGAGGCTCTCCGAGAGCTCAGAACCGTCGACGACTATCGGATCGCCCTCCTTCCAGTTGGCCGGAAAGAGGACTTCCGAGAGGAGCAGCACCTTGTCCCCGTAATCGCGTCGGACAGGCGTTTCGTAGGCGATTATCTTGTCGATCATGATCGACGCGTCGGCCACGCTGGATGTTGGCAACCTGCCCACGTACACCTCTGCGTAGAGATCGGCGTTGTCTGCCGGAGCCTCTCCCCAATACTGATCATGGGTGTCGTTCCACGACCCGTCCAGGCATGCGAAGTACAGATCGGCCGGCACGTGTGTTCCATTATTGATGTAGCGGCTGTACGCGTACCTGGCCGGGATGACGTCGGTGTCGCCGCCCAGCAGGACGAACTCGATGCCCCAGTTCTCGTACGCATCGCGTATGAAGAACCGTATCGTCTCGGCGAGGTCCACTCCGTTGCGGCAATTGGCTTGGATCCATTCCGTCGTTCTGATGACCGTCGCAACGCCCTTGGTCGTCTTCCAGTTCGCGAGCCGCTGGTACTCCGCCGCCAGCGCATCGTTGGTCACGATTACATAGTCGACCGGGCATCCCTCGAGCGAAGGGGCCTCGGTTGGCTGGAACCCTCGGGGGAGCGGGGCGGCGATACGCTGCGGTGCGCCATACGCGTCGATCATTCCCGGGTTCACGACACGCGACGCGATCGTTCTCCGGACATCGTCTTCCAGGTGTGGTCGGTAGCGTTTTCGATGGGTGACATCACTGCCGGCGAGCCCGGGGCGCGTTGTCAGATGGAGGTCGATGTGTTCCGTGAGGAAGATGGTCCCGCCTTCGATGTGGAGCGGAAATACGGCAAAGCTCGCGATGGCATATCCATGAAGGTAGCCCGTGCCGATGTGTTGCCCCAGGAGGGTTGGAAACCTGACCGTGTTCTGTTCGAACGCGGGGAGTGGCTCGGCTATCCCCATCAATCCTTGACTCGTACGTGGAGAATCGGCAGGCCGCAGCCGGACGCCTGTGGCAAGTATGTTTTGTGGAGAGCTCGTGAAACGGTAGTCGTCGACCACCTCGCCCGGCGGCAGGAGCACGCGAACGATCCGGAGTGGCAGTGCGGGTGAACCGGACTGCCGAAGTTGAACGAATCCGGGCGCGCGGACCCTTATGCGAGCGAACTCCGCCGTCGTCTCAACCACCAACGCCTGTTCCGGCGTTGAGAACGTAAACGACATCTCTCGCGCCTGTACGAGGACTCCTGTCATTGAAGACAAGAAGACCGTGATAGCGAAGAGTCTGGGGACAAAAGTAATCGCCAGCGGCGTGGAGGTGCGGATAGACGGGTACCGGAGAGACCGGTTCTGGAATCCGCTTCTGGCGTGCACCACAAAGGGCACTTCCAACCTCCTGTACCGGCACACTGCGAGGGACGGAGGCGATGCGGCGATTCCTCGGGTATAGCGAGGATCTTACCGCAGCAGTAGGGAGCTTCGAATCTATATTTGCATTATAGCAGATCTGCCGCCCGTTGTTGACTTACATTACGAAACCGAGCCAGCGGGGCAGCCGAGTACGTTTTGGAATAAAGAAAGGGCCGCCTAACCTGGCGACCCTTCATGAACTCTCCCTCTCGCTCCGCGCTATCGAAGCAACGTCATCTTCTTCGTCTGTACGAACGGCCCAGCCGCAATCCGGCAGAAGTAGATTCCGCCCGCCACAATTCGACCGGCATCGTCCCGTCCATCCCACAGCACCGAGTATCGGTCCGCGGCCCGACGTGCGTCGAGTAGTGTCCGTACAAGTCTCCCGGACACGTCATAGATACGGATCGATACGTCGGCGTCATGCGCAAGTCCGAATCCGATTCGCGTGTCGGCGCCGAACGGGTTCGGGCGATTCTGTTCGAGGAAGTTTGCCTTCGGTGGGCCAGTTTCCTCGACACCCACCACTAGATCCGGTCCGAGCATCGCATGCGGGCTGGCGTTGTCATGGATGTCGATGGCTTCGATCTTGTAGTAATAGCCGTCGTCCCAGTGCCAGTCGCCGTCGTGATATCCCGGCGCCACCGGCTCATCGATCAAATTGCCGGGGCCGGGTGTAAATCCGGCTTGCGTTCCCCGGTAGACTGCGTAATGCGACATATCCGCTTCGGTGTTGGCATCCCACGTGAGTTCAAGCCCTTCCGGCCCCGTCTGGTTGCCGGTCAGGTTCTGTGGCATCGCGGGTGCAATGTCGTCCACGGAGTAACCGCTGTCCGGAGCTGAGATGTAGAACACCAATTCGTCGCTGGTGTGCGCGATTACTTGGTAGTAGTTGTACTCCCAACCGGCGGCGGTGGAGTCGAAGAGCGTAGGCTCCGGATACCCGTATGTTTCGAGATGGTAAGCACCCGTCGTGTCAATGGGGTGCCAGAAAAACAGCTGGCCGGCGATCTGTTCAATCCGGACGGTGCCGCCCGCCTGTAGCACGAGGGATCCCGCTGCCAGAACCGCTGTTACTTCTTCGTTCTCCATCAATGTCTGCGCCGCCGTCTCGCTGATCGCTCGCCAGACGGTGTACTGCGTGATCTGACCACCCGCGGCGGGAAGGTCGAGTGCGCTGGCAAACCACGACAAGTAGATATGTCCCCCCTGGTCGAAGGGAACGTCACGCACAGCGGATATCACGGGCACCGGGTACGAGAACGCGTTGAACGCCGTGTTGTCGGTCTCGTCGTACTCGGCAACTTGATCGAGATCATCGGCAACAACGCCGAGGTAGATGTCGCCGCGCGGTGCGGTTTTCGGCAATGTTGCCACAATAACCACCGTTGTATCGGAGCCGGAATCGATATTCGTGACAGCAACGGAGTCGACTATCACATCGTTCGTTGTAATGACCGTGTCAGCCGACACCCGGAGCGTCACGCGGAATACTCCCGATGGACGATCGCCGAGGTTGGATATCTGAATAGACGCGGTCACTGGGTCATGGCCCTTCGTTGTCCCCGCCGTCGAGCTGAACGTCGTGACTTCGAGATCGGCAGCCGCACCAATCCCTTGCATGGGGACGGTGAGGGTGCTGTCGGTTTGATCGTCGCTCGCAATCGTCAACGTGTCGACAAACCCGCCGATGCTGTCGGGGGTGAATTCGACCGCGACCCACTGGCTGTCTCCGGGCGCGACGCTGAAGGTGGTGACGGAGGGTACGAAGTAGATCGACGTCGCGGACACGTCACTCACGTTCAGTGTGGCCCCGCCGATGTTGTATACCGTCAACGTCTCGACGCCCGTCGAACTCGTCGGCACCGGGCCGAAATCCAGCGCGGAGGGCGACACGTCGATAGCCGTAGGAAACAGGAAACCGGTGTTGTTACCCAGATCGGTGCAAGCGAGCACTGTCAGTGTCGGCGTCGCATATCCGTCCTGGATCTTCGCATGGGAGATGCTGACGGTAGCCAACGAATCGTAGTCCAGTGTCCACTGCGTACCGCCGGCGACCCCGTCTTGCTCGAGCGTGATCTGGTTGGCACCGGTACCTCCCGTGATCTCGAATGTCCCGGTTCCGTTGACGTCGATGGTCTTGCCGGCGCCGAAGCTCAGCTCGCATCCGTCGGCCGACATCTCGAATGTTCCCGAGTCCACCACGATGTCGTCGCCAAAGCTGTAGACGTTTCCCGTCCCGGTCGTGTTGCTTAGAGTGGCTCCAAACCAGACGATTAGGCGGCCGGAAATGTCGAGTTCCGCCTGGCTGATGTCCAACTGGCCTCCCACGCGGAGTGAATCGGCTATTTCGGCGGCGCCGCCCAGGGTACTGATATCGCTCGTCAAGTAGGCATCAATGGCCCCGAAGACTTGGCCGGCCTTCGCCGCCAACGTCCCTCCCATCGTCATGTCGATCCTTCCGCCTCTCATATCCACCTGGGCCAGCTGTGACAGATCGATGTATCCTCCCATCCCACCGGGGGTCATGATCGTCATCGTTCCGACGATGGACCCGCTTGAACTGCCGTAGATGTCCCCCAATACCGAAATGAAACCGGATCCGGTGACCGGGCCGTAGATGTAAAGATGGTTATTAGTCGACACCGACCCGGTCCCTGTATTCATGTATCCTTGGATCGTCATGTCGTTCGCGCTCAAATTCCAACTTTGGATTTGTGTATTTGCAAGCGTGGCGGGGCCACTCACCGAGAGGAAATTCTGCAAGATCAGCGTTCCACCCCATGCCGACATGTTCAATGCGGCCAGATTGAGACCGCCGATATCCATGAAACTGGACCCGCCTCCGGATGAGAAAATCACCGTCCAGCCACTCATTGGTGCGCCAGATGACCAATTGGCGCTCTCGGACCAGTTGTTGGACGCACCACCGCCAGTCCACGTGGTCGATTGGGCAAACACGGCGCTCGTTGTCGCAAAGCCGGATAAAACTACCAGTAGTAAGACAATTGAGACGCGCTTGGAGCGAACTTGACATGGCATGTCACTCGACCGGGAAAACCGTTCCATCGTGATCTCTCCCTTTGCATCGGGGCAGAGCCTCGACTACACCTCTCGAGGTATTTCGAGACATTCGTATTTGCTCTAGTCATAAGGCACGCTATGCACCATTGTATCCGGAATCGACTGAGGCGAGAATGATGCACTTGCATTATATCTTCGCGCGACATTTCGGGCCTATACTCTGCAACCAATGGTCGAGATCGTTGTGCCGCCGTCGGCGCATAGGCGTTCACGACCCCTTCGGCATCCTCGGCAGCGCGCCAATTTGCGTCTCGATCATTCCTAACAGTCTCCAAATGCTCCTCGCTGGATGGCCTCTTCCTTCAAGGAGGCGAAGATGTCTGCGCTATTACGAATCGCCTTGGTAGCGGTTACGACCAGCGCGCTTCTGATCTCACAAACAGGCTGTAGCGAGGATATCAGCTGCCCAGAAGACTGGCACGCTTGTCCGCCTGTCGTCGTGGACATGGAATTCGTGAACCTGTGCGTGGACAGCGCGACAGCCCTGCAGGTGAGAATCGAAGCGACGCACGAATACTTTGACTTTCCGTGGGGCTCTATCTGGATTGAAGTGCCCCGCTGGAACAATGCTACCGTGATTGACAGTCTCGGGGGCGGTGAATACTGCCTGACAAATACGATGTATCCGGATGCGGAGCCAATTGCGCTCGGTGAAGAGGCACGCTTTGCAATGCATTTCGAAGGCGGTTATCACGTCGTGGTCAAAGACGCGGTATTTCTGAAGGACACGGTGGCAACGACTTGTTACGACGCCGCTCCCTGCCCGCGGGGGTCGGGAGTCGGCGTTCTGGTCGATTACGATATGTCGGCCGGCCTGGAATTGGAGGTATTCAACGCCAACGATTTCAGCGGGGCGGATCCCGTTGCCCTCTTCGAGCTGCAATGGGCGGCGGCGACCGACACGCTGCCGATCAGTAACCTGGTGTGGGGAGATTCCCTGCTGGAGTCATTGGCCTGGACCTCGCCGGCCACCAATCTGCCCGTGACGCTGCTGCCGGGGCAGCCGCCGCTGGTATACGACATCCCCGACAACGATGTGTTGGATGCCGATGTCGTTCTCGTACGTGCTCATTCATCTTCGTCGACACTGGAAACGAAGGGCATTGTCCAGGGAGACCTGCGAAGCAGCGGTACGGGAGTCACCGGTGGTTCCATACCAGGATTCCGTCTCATGGGGAGCTACCCCCATCCCTTTTCCGAGAGCACGACGATCGAGTATGAGCTCGAACGTCCCTCAGACGTAGTACTCACCATCTACGACGTTCGCGGCAAACGGGTGGCACGGATCAAAAAGCCGAGCTCGCTCGCCGGACGTCAGACGATCACCTGGTCGGGCAAGGACGAGGCCGGGCGGAAGGTCAGATCGGGCGTCTACTTCTGTCGGCTTGAAGCGGGTCGGTATAGCGACACGAGGAAGATAGTAGTCGTCAGGTAGGGTTGGCCTAGTCTGGAACGAGCAAGTGTCCTGGTGCAGGGGGTCGGACACGGCGGAACTTGAGTTGGAAAGGAGGAAGGAGTCTTGGCAGAAGAAACGAGAATCGGCCATGTCTCTCACTACTTCGGGAAGATCCAGGTGGCCGCCATCGAGCTGACCGAGGGCGCGCTGTTGGTGGGAGACACCATTCACGTGAAGGGACACACGTCGGATTTCGTTCAAACGGTAGACTCGATGCAGATAGACGGAGCGGATGTGCCGCGCGCCGAGACAGGACAGTCAGTTGGCATACGGGTCACCGAGCACGCCCGGGTGGGGGACGAGGTCTTCAAGGTCGTCGAGTAGCTGACCGCGCCCTGCGATCTCAGTCCGATTCGATCGGGACGTTCATCAGGAAAACAAAAGGACAGACTGGAATATGAGCGGGGGCCGCGCAGAGCGTGCGGCTCCAGCCTGTGGCAGTCCCACGTCCTCATCAACACGCGCAAGCCATCCCCATAGAGCCCTCGAGATCCGTAACCCCTCGAGTGATTCCCTCGTACACAACTTCGGAGAGGCCGCAAACCTCGACCCTGCATCGCTCACTTCAACCAAATATTCAGGAGGCCCGAAGCCATGTTGTCAAAGGGCGCGATTCCCGTTCAGGCGGCTTTCGCACCGGTCATCAGGATCATTGCCTGCGCCGCTCTTGCCGCTGTATTCACGCTACTGTCGCTCGTACCCGCCACCCACGCCCAGGTTGCCAGCCCCGGAGAGCTGCCCGCCATCGACGCAGCGACCCGGGCGGCGATCGTCGACAGCATTACCGCCGCCATCGATTCGATCTACGTCCTCGAGGAGCCGGCCCGGCGCATCGTCGCGGGCTTGAGGAAGAACCTCGCCAACGGTGACTACGACGAACTGACCGACCCGGCGGCGTTCGCGCAAAAGCTCTACGAGGATGCCCAGGCCATTAGCCACGACGGCCACTTCCGCATTGCGGCCATGCGGCCCCTCGATCCGGCCGTCGCCGAGGCTCAGCGGGACGAGGACCCGGCCGACGTCGAGCGCCGCCGCAGGCTCCGCCGAGCGCGGAACTATGGCTTCAAGAAGGTGGAGATCCTCTCCGGCGGCGTCGGTTACCTGAGATTTGATCAGTTCGCCCATGGCGATGAGGCCTTCGCGGCCGCGGCGGCGGCCATGAACTTCCTGGCCAACAGCAATGCCGTGATTCTCGACCTCAGGTACAACGGTGGTGGCTCGGCCTCCATGATTCGATTCATCTGCGGTTACCTGTTCGAGGAGAATGCCCACCTGATCAACTGGGACATCCGCGCCGAGAACAAAACCGTCCAGTCTTACAGCGCCGACTACGTTCCAGGGCGGCGCATCACCGAGCAACCGGTCTATATCCTCGCCAGTGGTAACACCTTCTCCGCGGCCGAGGAGTTCACCTTCGATCTCAGGAATCTGGAACGCGCCACCGTTGTGGGCGATACGACCGGCGGCGGCGGGCACACGGTGGCCTCTCTCATCTTCGACTTCGACAGTTTCCGCATCGGCATGCGCATTCCCTACGGCCGCGCCTACAACCCCGAGAACAACGAGGGGTGGGAAGGTGTGGGCGTCTTGCCACACATTGCCGTCCCGGCGGAGCAAGCGCTGGATGCGGCACATGCAGAGGCCCTGCGCAAACTCATCGAAGCCGAGGAGGACGAGCAGATCATCGCCGGGTACCGGTGGGGTTTAACGGATCTGGAAAGCCGGCTCAATCCCATCGAGCTTCCGAAGAAACAGATGGAGCAGTACGTCGGCGTCTACGGCCCGCGCCGCATCTTCATCGAAGACGGTGTTCTCTACTACCAAAGGGAAGACCGACCCCGCTACAGGATGGAGCCCATGGGGGAGGATCTCTTCCGCGTCGGCGATCTGGATTTCTTCCGGATTCGCTTTCAGCGAAACAAGGCGGGGAAGGGCGTCAAGATCATCGGCCTCTACGACGACGGCAGCAGCGACGAGCACGAACGCGACAAAGGCTAACGCCGAGCCGGGGTCACCCTCCTTTTGAGTCCCGCCAAAAAAACTCAAGAATCTCACCTGTATCACTTGACATATACACTAATACGGATTATCCTCCAGGTGTATGAGGGATCTAATGCACTTGGGCGGTCCCCACCCACGCCGGCGGCCGGCCCGGAAGGAGAGGGAAATGCGACGGAACAAACAAGTTATGCTTGGAGTCCTCCTCGCGCTCGTCGCGGTCGCGGCGCCGGCCGACCCCGCGGTGGCCGGTGGCTGGAAGGCACCTCGGCAGCTCGGCGTGGGGCTGACCGTGGACTCGCGGTGGATCGCCGTGGAGGGCTACTACTCCGTGCGCGACCGTGGGGCGGCCGCCCGTGGTCAGGCGTGGGCGGGCGGAGCCCCGTCCCGCGGCGCGACGCGGATGCGGGTGGTGCGGCTGGGCGGGGTGCCCAACCTCATCGGACGCATCCACCAGCACCTGGTTGCCGCGCGCGTCCTGGGCGATGCGGCGTGCGCCGTGGCCCGCCACTTCCTCGGCGTCGCAACCACGCCCCGCTCGGCCGTCAAACAGGAGAGGGGAGCGCGCGATGCTGATCGTCGTTGATGCGAACAGCGGCGTGCCCGTGTACCGGCAGCTCATCGACCAGATCCGGTTCCACGTGTCCACCGGTCTGCTCCGGCCCGGTGATGAGCTGCCCTCGACGCGCGCCCCTGGAACGGGATGGCGTGGTGCAGCGCCGCCCTGGACTGCCGCTCGTCGTCAAGGCCGTCGCCGACGGGGAAGCCGAGACGCGCAGGGCGGACCAGGTTCGCGAGGCGCTGGCGGCCGCGGTGCGGGTGATCCGGCAGCTGGGTGTGGCGCCCGAAGAGGCGACCCGAGCGCTCGAAGACATGTTGCAGGAAGAGACCGATAAGGAACGGGAGAGTTGACATGAACATCATCGAATTCAAAGACGTGCGCCGCGCCTACGTCGAGGGACTCGACGTGCTCAAGGGCATCACCTTTCGCGTGCAGTCCGGCGAGGTCGTCGGATTGCTCGGACGCAACGGCGCGGGCAAGACCACGCTGATCCGCATCGCTATGGGGATGCTGGAGGCGCAGTCCGGCTCCGCCCGCCTGTTCGGTCTCGACCCCCGGAGCAAGCCGCTCGAGGTCAAGCAACGCGTGGGGTACGTATCCGAAGACCAGGTGCTTCCGCCCTTCATGCGGGTGCGCGAGGTGATCGCGCTGCACCGGAAACTCTTCAATGACTGGGATGACGATACGGCGCGGCGGCTCGTCGAGCGCTTCCGCCTGCCCCTCGAGAGCCGGATCTCCCAGATGAGCAAGGGGCAGGCGCGGCAGGTGGCACTTCTCTGTGCGGTGTCGCACCGGCCGGAGCTGCTGCTGCTCGACGAGCCGGCGGGCGGCCTCGATCCGGCTGCGCGGCGCGAGTTTCTGGAGACGTCCATTCAGCTGCTCAACGAGACCGGATCGACCATTCTGTTCTCCTCGCACCACCTCAACGACGTCGAGCGCATGGCCGACCGCGTGGTGCTCATTCACGAGGGCGAGCTCCTGCTCGACAGCGACATGGACCGCATGCACGAGGGCTACTCGATTGCACTCGTCCCCTACGAGGTCAACGGCGACGGGGCCGTGCGCCGCACGCTCGCCCGCCACGAGACCTGCATCGCCGTTCGCGAGCGCGCCGACGCTTTGCACGCGGTGTTCGCCCTCCCACCCGACGGGGCGCGCGACGTGCTGGGCGAGCAGTTCGGGATCAAGGGGGCACACTGCCGCACCGCGGCTCTCGAAGAGATGTTCATCGAGCTGGTGGAGGGACAGTCATGATCGCGCAACTCATCCGCCAGGATCCGGCGTTTCGCCGGCTGCCCCTCTGGGTGCTCGTGGCGATGGGCTGCACTTCGGCGGCGGTTACGGTGATTGCCTGGATCACCGCGCGACGTGGCCCGGTCGGACTGGAACTGCTGGCCGCACTCAGTTGGCTCTCCATTGCGCTCTATCTCGTTTTCGGCGATATCGGCACGCGCACGAATCGCTTCAACCTGTCGCTACCCGTCTCCGCACGTGAGTTGTGGCTTTCGCACTTCATCGCCGTCGGACTGACAGGGATGATAATCCTGGCGATGTCGGCGGTGGTGACCACGGGCAGCCTGATTCTGATGCGGAAGATCGTGGGCGGATGGCAGGGCGAACCCGGAGCACTCGCGGTTCTCGGCGGCCTGCTCGCTGCCGGGCTGCTCTTCGCCGTGGGTATCATTCATGCCTTCCGCCCGGACGCGCAGGAAGTGCCGCTGTCGCTGCGCCGCGCCGGCTGGTCGCTCGTCGCCGCCGCGGTACCCCTGGGGCTTGCCCTCGTGCTGCGACCGCTCGGCGCCCTCGGTGTGGCGATCGTGCTCGGGCTGGCCGCGGCCACATTCCTCCACGTGTTCCGCGCGATACCCGAGGCCCTGTCGGTGCCAACGGAAGCACAGCGTGCGTCCGCCGCTGCCCCGTCCGATGCGACTGGACCGGCGTCGTGGGCGACAACGCAGCGGCCGACCGGCCTGTGGTTTGCCCTGCGGGTCGTGCACGGGGTGACGACGTGCGCAAAGAAACCGGTAGCGATATGGATCGTCACCCCGTTCTTGCTATTCCTGGGCTTCTGGGAGTCGGGAATCGACGCCCGCTGGATTTCGAGCACGCAGCGGTTCGCGTATCCCTTCATGATCGTGTATGTGGTGATGGTCGTCACCACCCTGTCGCTCGCCAGACTCGGCGCGATCGACTGGCTGCCGTGGTGCCGCCGGCGCACGCTCGCGCTACTCGTGATGCCGCTGCTCCTCTGCGTGGCCGCCGGTTACGGCGTCGGTCGCATCACCGACACCGTTCTCGGCGAGCGTGCTGACGGGCGGGAGCTTTTGTGCTTCGTGGAAGATCGCGAATCCGGGGAGCCCCGCCTGTGCGTGCTGTGGAGCGCCTGCGAGATTTCGTGGAGCGGCAAGCCGTCCGATCTCACCGCTCCCTGGGGCGAAGCACACGAACCGTGGAGCGAACCGGTCGTCAGGGGACTGCCGGTCCGAGTGTATTTTCCGTACGAGGTTCCCCCGGGGAGTTCGGTGGACTTCGCCGCCCTCCAGATCAGTCGTGCCGCCGGCGCCTTGTTCGGCGCCGACATCCCCCCCGACGAGATCCGCTCGCGTTACCTAGAAGCGGACGTAGACGGGTCGACGCTACCAGGGACGCCAGCACTCACGCTGCAGGCCGACTACCCCGAGCTGCGCCGGGTTGGGCGCGGCGTGTACTTTCCGTGGATCATGGCGATGATAGTGGTCTTGTGGTCACTGCTCACGGCGGGGTACATCCACTGGCTGCGGGCCGGTGTCTCCGAGAGAAAGCGCAAGATCGTCGGCGGGCTTTTCGTTGCCGTGCCGATGCTCCTCTGGGTCCTCGACTTTGTGCTTACGGTGACGGAGGTGTCCGAGATTCCCATCCGCAATGCCTTCATCTTCAACTTGTCGCGCAGTGCCGGTGAGACCCCGGCCGGGGTGGCGGTGGTGTGGGTGGGGAGTGCGCTCGTCGGCTGGGCGGCGTACCGACTGGTCGAGCGGCGCTTCGAGCGCGCCGAGTTGAGCATGAAACCAATCGGCAGACAACCGTAGATAAGGCTCTAGTCAGCCGCGGCGACATCCACCGCGCCATGCGGTCTCAGTCCGATTCGATCGGGATGTTCATCACGATCGCCTGCAGTTTCCTCATCGTCTCGATGTAGCGATTGAAGTAGATCTGAGAGATTCGGCTCTGCAGGTTGTATCCCATCATCAGGTCCTGGTCCATCAGGTTTCTCAGGACGGCGGCGTCGGTCTTGAGCAGCTCCGTGTATTTGGTGCATTGCGCGGTCAACGCGTAAGAGCCCCGCTCGAGACTCACGCACGACCCGAACATCGCCCCTTTGCCAAGCTGGTCGATGGAAATACTGACGCCGCCTTTCCCAGGCATGCGCAAAGCGACCTCGCCCTCGAGTACGGTGTAGAAATGGCTCGCCTTGTCGCCTTTGTGGTACACCGTGTCTCCGGCGTCGAACTTGACCTTGTCGGAAGACTCGCTGAGCGTATGGACCTGCTCCGGGCGTAGGGTCTCGAACACCTCTTGAGTGGTGAGACGATCCTCCATGATCATCCTCCTTGATCATTCGGGGGCGCCTTCCGGCATGCTCGGCGTCCCCTGTCATTCAATAGCTTAGCACCGTCGAGAACCAACAACAACCCCGGGACTCATCCCAGGTTCAGGCGCGAGAAGACGCGCAAGATGGTGACGATGAAATGATATCGAGTTAACAGCCGCCAGTCGACCCCATTTACGTCCTACACGTGTTCGACGTTCGTGTACCGCGCCACGTCGTCACTAAGCGTCAGGATGTCGGTTTGATCCAGCTTGTGCACGTCGTCCCGGCCGTTAGTTCGTGCGAAATGCTTCAACTCCTCCAACGTGCCATTGAAGAAGTTCACGAAGCGGTCCACGGCCCGGTCAATATCGAACAGTCGCCGCAGCCCTGGGTCCTGCGTGGCGATACCGACCGGGCAGAGACCGGTGTGGCACACACGCGCCTGCCGGCAACCCACCGCGACCATCGATGCCGTGGCCAGGGCCACCGCATCGGCACCCAAGGCCAAGGCCTTGGCTATGTCTGCGCTGTCACGGAAGCCACCTGTCACACAGAGCGTCGCATTGCTTTCGGCCGCGTCCAGCGCTTTGCGCGCGCGGTGGATGGCGTAGATTGGTGGAATGCAGACGTTGTCTTTGAGAAAGGTCGGTGCCGCGCCCGTTGCGCCTCCCCGACAGTCGATCGTGATAAAGTCCGGCTTCGCCTCGAGCGCGAAGGCGATATCCGCCTCGACATGGCCGGCGGCAAACTTGATCCCCACAGGTTTGCCGCCGGTCAGGGCTCGCAGATGGTCCACCTCCCGTTTTAAGTCGTCGATGCTCGAAATGTCCGCATGACGGCCGGGAGAAACGGAGTCTTCTCCCATCTGGATACCACGAATCTGCGCGATCTCCGCGGTGATCTTCTCCTTTGGCAGGTGGCCACCCATCCCCGGTTTGGCCGCTTGCCCGATCTTGATCTCGGTTGCATCAGCCTGCCGGATTACGTCGTCGTTGTGCGAGAAGCATGCCGTGCCCAGTTCGTAGACGTACCGAGCTGCTTCCTTCCGTTCCTCGGGCAACATGCCACCCTCGCCCGAGCACATCATCGTGCCCACGAGCCGGGAGCCGCGCGCCATGGCGATCTTGGCTTCACGGGCCAGGGCACCGAAAGACATGTGGGACACATAGAACGGAATTTCGATTTCCAGCGGATGGTCCGCCGTCCTTCCGATCACCGTCTTTGTCATGACGTCCTCGTCCTCGTTCAGCGGCATGCGTGCAAGCTGGGCACCCTTGAAGACGATAGAATCCCAATCCGCGAAGAGCCTGCGCGTACCCATCGAAGAGATGTTGCTCTTGCCGGTCCCCGCCAACATCTCTACGCGGCCCAGCTTCGGCGGCAGGACGTGCGGCCGTCGCACCGCCGCCCGACGACCCTCGCCGTCGTCCCGGAAGTGGACGTACCAGTGGCTGCCGTCACAGAAGGGCTTGTTCTTCGATTCGCCGCAACGGCACAGCGTGTAGTGCTCAGGTGACGCAGGCGCCTCGTCCGTGCGCGTCTCCAGCTTCGGCCCTCCGACGATCATGTATGGACCGTTCTCCACGAGACGGACTCCAGGGTTCCGATCCTGGGCGTTGTGGAGAACGCCATCTATCGAGTAGCTCAGCGCCCCAGACGGACACCTCTGTATGATCTCGATGATTCTCTCCGGCACGGCGCCATCCGAATCGATCCACGGCTCCGTCCCCATCCGCCACACCTTTGGCAGGCCGTCGGTGCAAAAACCGGCGTGCGAGCAAACACCGCGGTTGTCATGGATGACGATCTTCTGGCCCCCGTACGTGTCCACCCGATCCGGCTGGCGGCCGGGCTTCTTATCGCCCCTCCACCCAATCTTGCCGTGCGTGCCGTCGCAGTACGGCTTCTCCTCGGAGCGTCCGCACCGACAGAGTGCCATCACGGGACGTGTCGTGATGGGCTTGCCGGACGGAGCCGTCATGTTGTCCAGCCCGCTCACGACGAGCGGGCCGTTCGGGACCACGTCGATCGTGAAAGCATCCTTGTCGCGCATCGATCTACTCCCTTCAGCTCCTCAGCCGTGCGTCGGCCGCTTGCCCGCACGGATCTCATCGACGTAGCGGCCGATGTTCGACACCCCGGCCAGCATGATCTCAAAGTGCTTCTGCGCGAATCTCATCTCATCCGACTCGTCCTTCGGTGGATCGTCCCGCCAAGCTGACAGCGCCTTCTCTCCGTCGTAGTCCACGAAGCTGCATCTCACCGAGTAGTCGTCCGCAGGCAGGAGCAGGGCATCGCCGGGCAGGAGCGCCGTATGCTCGACCTCGAGCAGGTTCTCGCAGAAATGTGCGCACGACGACAGGTCGAGCTGCTTGAACTGCTCTGCCTGCGCGTTGAAGTCGGCGTAAAGATAGAACGCGCCGCGCGGCGTCGTGCTCTTGACTCCGTCGAGTGCCGCGAGTTTGCTCGAGATCAGTCGACCGGCTAGCGTGTTGACAGCACGGCAGTCGCGGACATATGCGTCTACGCTGGAACCGCCCGAGTACGCGGCGAGAGCCGCATACTGGACGGGTGCTGCGACACAAGAATAGGTGGACCCGGCGACCTTCAGCACGCTTTCCAGCAGTTCCGATGGCTCCTTGGGGAAGATCCCGACGCCAAATCGGTAACCGCCGCTGGAACGATCTTTCGACAATCCACCGGTCACGATGGTCCCCTCGGGATACACCTTCATCATGCTTGTGAATGAGTCAAAGTCGAACGCGGTGAGAGCGTAGATTTCGTCCGCGATCACAACGATGTTCTCACGCCTGCACACGTCGGCGAGTTCCCCCAGCTCGTCCTCGGTGTACACGGCACCCGTCGGATTATGGGGGTGGTTGAGGACCAAGATCTTCTGTGATGAGCCCAGTTGCTGAATCCCGCGGATCAGGACGTCGGGTGCCAGCTTGTAGCCGTCCTCCTCGCGCGTTCGCAGGCCGATGACTTGCCTCTTCAGGATCCTGGCCTGGGGAAGATAGCTCACCCACGAAGGTGTGGGAACGATGACGGGGCCGGCGACGGCGGTCATAATGGCGGCGATCATCTCCTTGCTGCCGGGACTGCAAACGACCTGCTCGCCCGAACACGCGACCCGGAAATGTCTAACGTGATAGGCGGCGATGGCCTCGCGCAGTTCGGGTAGGCCGGCAGTGGGCAGGTAGGAGTGCTTCTTCGCGTTTTGAGCAAGCGCTTCGACCACGTCGGGTGGCGGGGGAAACGGCGACTGCCCGAAGGCAAAATGGTGGTAGGGCGCATCGCATCCCTCTGCCTCACACCGTGCCCGGTACTCGCTGATCTGGTCGTTGATACGCAGGTTCGCGGGCAATGAGACAGCCTGCAGATGGGGCTCGACACGGATCAATGTTCATTCTCCCCGACCGTCCGGCTGTTTGCCGAGAATGGTCCTCTCGAGACGCCGGAGCACGTCGGGATCCCCTGTCTTTCCACGTGGGCCGAAGATCCTGCTGGCGGCGACGCCAATCGCCCGAAGCTGCGCCGCGTAGCGGCGGCAATGCCGGCACATCATCAGGTGGAAGCGAACCGCCAACCGCCTCGTCCACGCGGCTTCTTCCAGGCCGTCCGAGGCGAGAATGCCGGCAACTTCCTTACAGTCTAGCATCGCGACTCCCTCTGATTCCTCTGGCTTCCAGGCACTCCCGCAGCCGGTTCCGGCAGCGGTGTAGCATCGCCCCAAGGTTCGTGCGGGTTACGTCGAGAATGTTACATATTTCCTGGGAAGAAAATCCTTCGGCCTCGCGCAGGACGAAGGCGAGCCGCTGCCGCATGGGGACGGTGTCGAGGCACTCACGGAGCCACTCGCGGATCTCGCCGTGATACACGTCGGTGTCCACGGCGCGGGGCGGCCGGAGCCAGCTACCGTCGGAACTGAACCGCTGTTCGACGATTTCATCGATGTCATCATGCTGCTGGCTACGACTCGCCTCACGTCGGAACTCGAGCACTTTCTTGTAGAAAATCCCGAAAAGCCACGTGCGGACGTGGGCGCGGCCGTGGAAGCTGGGGGCCTTTTCAATGAATGTGGCAAACGTCTCCTGGGTGACGTCCTCGGCTTGTGTCTCGTCTAGTCCCGCGCCGCGAGCAGCGCGGAGGATGTGGGAAAGATATGCCTTCACCACAACCTCGATCGCGGCCCGGTCGCCCGCTCGAATCCGCTCCGCGAGGCCGGGGTCGTCGATGGACAGGGGACTCCTGCGCGACGATTCCCTAGTGATATCCGGCACCTCCTGATTTACAGGACCAAGCCTGTAACAAAAAGACACCCTCGCCGCACACACTTCCTGAACGCGAAGAAGCGACTCGTAATCATAGTCAGGGAAAGGAGATCCGACAATGAATACAAGACGAATCCTCCACGGGGCCTACGGCGGCCTGGCCGGTGGTCTGATCTTCGGCGCGATGATGGCCAAGATGGGCACGCTGCCGATGATCGGCAAGATGATCGGGCAGCCGAGCGCTGCGGCCGGCTTTCTCCTGCACATGGTCAACAGTGCAGTCATCGGCGCCGGCTTTGCCATCGTCGTGAACCTCATCAAAGCCAACCACAGCGCATGGGTCCGCAGCCGGACAGCCGCGCTGGTTCACGGGCTCGCCTACGGTGGCTTGTGGTGGGTGCTGGGACCGCTGACGCTGATGCCGCTGTTCCTGGGCATGGGACTCGGCGTCAACTGGAACCTTACGGCCGCGGGGGCCATGCTGCCCAGCTTGGTAGGACACCTGGTCTACGGTGCGGTCCTCGGCCTCACCTACGGCACTTTGCAGAGTCGCGTCGCCGTGACCCGAGCGGCCGTATCGCTCAAAGCGTCCGCGGCGGGAGGCAAGTAGGGCCTGCCGCCCCGGGAGCGTCTGGCGCCCGGTTGGCGAGCAAGAATCTGTGTAATCGTGCGTGATCTCGCTGCACTAACTCGGCGGCGGGGGTAAGGAACTGTCTCGTTTAGGAGGAATCATGAAACGCAGCATAGTGAGTCTCAGCATGCTTCTGGTCGCTCTCGTGGTCGGCGTGGGTTTTGCCGAGAAGGCGGCGGAAACCCCCGCCCTGGACGGCTACTGCCCGGTCGCGTACGTTGCGATGAACCAGGCGGTCAAGGGTGATCCGGAGATTTCCCTGGACTACGCCGGCAAGCACTTCGTGTTCGTGAACGCGGACGCGAAGAAGATGTTCGAGGCGGATCCCGCGAAGTACCACGTCGCCTACGACGGCTACTGCGCGACCGCCATGTCCATGAGTAAGACGCTGGCAAGCGATCCGACCCTCTTTACGCTCGAGCAGGGCGTGACCTACCTGTTCTCGAGTACCGAGGCCAAGGAGATGTTCGACGCCGCGCCGGCGGGTTTCATCGAAAAGGCCGACACACAGTGGGCGTCGCTCGACTAACCAAGGGGTCGGAGGCGCCTCGCTTGCCGGGGCGCCTCCGACCACCGATATGCGCCGCGGTCCCTGAGGGGGGAGTGGTATGAACCGTTTCACGTGGATAATCGTTCTCGTTCTCGCGGTGTGGTGCGCGGTGACGGCGGCGCCCTCGCGGGCCCAGCCGTCCGAGTCTCCGCCGGAAGGCGTTCAGCAGATACTGCCGCGGGGCGAGATTCCGGCCGTATTCGACCCGACGTTCGTTCCGGCCGCCGAGGCGAAGATACCCGACGACGCCTGGGTGCTCGGTGTGATCCTGGATGGTGTAGCGAAGGCGTACAGCCTGAACCTGCTCAATCATCACGAGGTGGTGAACGACCGCTTCGGTGCGCGCGCGCTGGCGGCCGTCTGGTGACCCCTCGCCAATACGGCCGTCGTGTACGACCGCAGGATCGGAGATCATGAGTTGAGTTTCGAGCCGTCGGGCGCGCTCGAGATGGCCTCACTGGTGATGCGGGACCGCGAGACCGACAGCTGGTGGTCCATGATGCAATCGAGGGCGATCGGCGGGGAGCTGGCCGGAACGCACCTGCAGGAGCTGCCCGTCGGAGAGAAGGCCACGTGGGCGGCCTGGCGCGCGCGGTATCCGAACACGCTCGTTCTGTCGATCGACAGTCTCGAGCACGTCGACAGCAATCCCTACGACTCGTACTTCGCCGACGAGCGCACCTTCCGCGGGATCGAAGTGGAGGACGATCGGCTGGCGCCGAAGGCGCCCGTCTACGGCTTTCGAATCGACGGCGGGCCGTTCGCGATCGCCCACGATCGCATCGAGGGCGGGCTCGTGGTCGAGGTCGATGGACTGCCCGGGAAGCGCCTGCTCTTCTACCGGCCTGCGGGCGCGTCGGTCTACCGGTCGACCGTGGCGGTCTCTCTTCCGGTAGACGCCGTCGTGGAGGGTGACCTCACGGACCTGGTCGCCCGCATCGGGGAGGGAACGTTGGACGGAGCCGAGCGGCTCGACGGGTTCGACACCTTCTGGTACACGTGGGTCCTGGCGAACCCATCGACCCGTCTGCTCTCCCCGTGAGCGACGATCCGCCGGCGCCGGCAGCGGTGATCAAGGCGCGGCGGCGCCCACTCACTCGTCGTACAGGGCCTTGATCGCTCCCCAGGTGCTCGACTCGACCGGAACCGGCGCCTGGCCGAAGCCGATACACATCGCCTCCCAACCGGCAAATGCGCCTGGATCTCCCGTGTCGCACCGGAAATAGGTCGGCGGCCCTGCGACGGTCCCGGCGATTGTCGGGCATGCCGTCTGGAAGCACACCGAAGCAGTGATCGGTGTCACCGCGAATACCTCTGTCATTGACAAAACCATCAGATCGCCCTGGGCCACGGGGCAGCTCGCCGGATCTGAACGCCGGAATTGGTCGCAGCCGTCGATGACGATGAGGGCATCGTAGCCCGCGGGCGGCAGGCCGGTTGTACCCAGGATGGTCAGCCCCGGCGGCAACGCGGCCGTGAGCAGCTCCGGAGCGTCGAACTGGGCGACGCCACCCTCCGGCACCCGGGCGACGACGTACAACGGAGTCACACCCACCCCGATGTTGGCGCACGTCTCCGTGCCCAGGACGTCGAAGAAGAGTCCGATTTCACCCTCGGCAAGGGGGCTTGTCGAAGGTGGTGGGGGGCACTGGGCGACGACAACGGCGGGAAGGCCCACAGCGACAAAGACCGCCAAGAAAGCGACAGGGAAGGCTCCCCTCGTCAGCCTGCTCATGACTCACCTCCTGTGGATGACGAGATTCTAGCACATCGTTGCAGACTCAGCAATGAGAAGCACGTGCTAGCGGTTTCCCATCTTGCGCGTCCAGTCGGTGATGACGGTAACGGGCGAGGCGAGGTCCTTCTCGAGCGGAACCGTGACGAGGAAACGATCGCCGTCGGGGGCGACGTCGTAGCACCAGAACCCACCGGCTCCGTGAAACTGGAAGAGCTTGCGCGCGGCACCCGTTTGGAAACCCATGGTGGTCTCCTCGACGTCGACCGACACGAGGTAGTTTTGCGGATCCATGTAGAAGAGCTCGCGGCCGTTTCGGTTCCACCGTGGTTGCGTGCCGCCCCCCTGCGACACCTGCCAGCGGCCTCCGGGTTGCGGGAAAGCGGCGACGAGGACCTCGGTTCGCCCGGTTTCGTCGGACGCGTAGGCGACCATTGTCCCGTCCGGTGAGAACTGGGCCAGGAATTCGAACGCCTCCGTGGCGGCAAACGGCTGCGGATCGGCCTCCCCGGACAGCGACACCGCGTAGATGTCGCTCGCCTGCGCCGTCGTCTCGGGAACATACAGAAGCCGGTTGCCCCAGGATGACACCGGCCACATGAAGCCCGCGCCCGCGACGATCCGGTGCGATCGGGTTCCGTCGATGGCAATGGCGTCGATGCCGCCCTCGCCGTAGGCGTTGGTCGTCACGGCGACCGTCTTTCCATCCGGCAGCCACTGCACTCCCGGGTGGTCGTAGGTGTCGACGGTGAGCTTGCGGCGGCGGCCGCTTTGGAGTTCGACGAGCCAGGCGTCCGACACGCCGCGGTCCTGGTTTGCGATGGGAAGAGCGGCGCTGCGCCCGTCCGGCGAAATCTGCGGCGTCCCCCCGTACGTGTAGTCCGCCGGCGCCCCGACATCGCCGACCGGCCGGCCCGCGCGATCGAGCCACCGCAGCTGCGTACGCGTCAGGTTGTTGCCCGTCATGCAGACGAGCACGCCGTTGGTGGAGGCGGCGAACACGCCGCGGCTGAATCGCTCGTCCATGCGCGCGTCGTCCACCAGCGGTACCGCGGGTCCGGTGACCGTGAGCGAGCCGGGGTCGAAGCGCTGCGCGACGAGCACCGTTCCCCGCACGTAGATGAGATGGCCGGACGCGTAGACGACGTTGGAGGCCACATCCAGGACCTTCTTGCGCTGGTTCGACCCGAGCTCGCCAGCGTACACGACCGGACTATCGCCGGATCCCGCGCCGGCGCGGCGTGCGAGGTAGATGAAATGGCGGCCGTCGGGGAGGAAGTGCGGGTAGCGGTGCGTCGCCTCGGACAGTGAGGTGTCGAGTGCCGTAATGGCGGTGACCGGACCGCCATCGGCGGCGACTCTGGACACCGGCCCGTACGAGGACCGCGTGAACAGGATGATCCCGTCGCGGTTCCAGGTCCCGCCACGTGGATCGACGCCTTCCACCAGCGTGATCACCGGACCGCCGGCGGTGTCGATGCGCTCGAGTCTACCGTGCGCAAAGAAGCCGATCGATCGGCCGTCGGGGGAGAAGAAGGGGCCCTCCGCTCCTTCCGTGCCGGCGAGCGGCCGCGCGTCATCCGAACCGAGCGAGCGCACCCAGAGAAGATCGGGACCCTCGCCGTCGCGCGCGCAGAACGCCACCATCGAACCATCCGGCGAGATCGCAAGCGGGAGGGGTTTGTCCGTGCTGGACGAGAACAGCACGCCCGCGGGCGGTTGAAGGAGGGCGTGAACCGGCGGCGCCCCGGGTACGGGACGCATTGCGAATATCCCCGCCGCTACAGCAGCGACGATCGCCACTGTCGCCACGATCCACGCCATCCGTTCGCGGCTCCGGCGCCGCTTCGCCACCGGCTTCGGCACGCCTGCCTGCGAGCCGCCGTCGGCGATCCATGAGAGCTGCAGCTTGACGTCGTGCGCGCTCTGCAGCCTGTCCGCCGGGTCTTTGGCGAGGCACGCACGCACGACGCGATCCAACGCCGGCGGCGCCATCGGCGCCAGCTGCGGAATCGGCTTGGGCTCGCTTCCCATGATGGACGTGATCAGCGACGCCTGACTATTGCCGTCGAACGCGCGCGTTCCCGTCGCCATCTCGTAGAGCACGCACCCCAGCGCCCACAGGTCGCTGCGCTCGTCCGCTTCCTTCCCCTCGAGCTGCTCGGGTGACATGTACTGGAACGTGCCCACGATGGTCCCCTCGGCCGTGAGCGGTTCGGCGACGGTCGGCGACTGCGTCAGCGCTTCGATGGACGCGCCGCCGCCCGGCCCGCCCGCGAGCCCGGTCGTGCGCGCGAGGCCGAAGTCCATCAGTTTCGCCCCACTCCTGGTGAGCATCACGTTGCCGGGTTTGAGATCGCGGTGCACGATGCCCGCACGGTGGGCCTTGTCGAGCGCGTCCGCGACCTCCGATCCGATGCGCAATGCGTCCGGGACCGGCAACGGACCGCCGGTCAGGCGCGTCGCCAGCGTCTCGCCCTCGATCAGCTCCATCACGAGATAGTCGATGTCTCCCTCGCGGCCCACGTCGTAGAGCGTGCAGATGTGCGGGTGGTTGAGGCCGGAGACCGTCTTGGCCTCGCGCTCGAAGCGCGCGCGCACCTCGGCACTGGCCGAAAGATGCTGCGGGAGCACCTTGACGGCGACCTCGCGGCCCAGCCGCGTATCGCGGGCACGGTAGACCTCGCCCATGCCCCCCGCGCCGAGCGGCGCGAGGATCTCGTAGGGTCCAAGTTTGGTATCAGGCGTGAGGTTCATGGGGACAGATCCTACCATGATTCGTTCGTCGGCTGGAATCCACAACCTCCGTCTGCTAGAGTGAGCGGGTGGTGTCAGGCGACTCGGCGATCCGGTTCTCGAGGACAAAGTCGCTGATGAACGTGCAGACTCGAATGCAGCGCTGGGCGGGTCCCGTTGTCCTCGTGTCGCTGGCGGGTGTGCTCCGCTTCTACGGCATCGGGTGGGGGCTACCGCAGGTGTACGAGGAGGCGCAGCCGTTCCGGCTCGCGTGGAGCATGTGGGGGTGGGGGGACGCGAGCGTCTTCGATCCGAATCCGCACTTCTTCAACTATCCCAGCCTCTATATCTACGTTCAGTTTGCGGGACAGGGTCTTGCCTTTCTCGGCATGAAGGTGGCGGGCATGATCGATTCGGTGCTGGACTACCGGGTCCAATACGCGCTCGACCCGACGCCGTTCTATATGATGGGCCGCGCGATTACGGCCCTCTTCGGCATCGCGACTGTCTATGTGACCTACCGTCTCGGGCGTCGCACCCAGGGGCAGGCGCTGGGAATCGGGGCCGCTCTGCTGGTGGCCGTCAACACGTTTCACGTCTCGAAGTCGCAGGTCATCGAGGTGGACGTGCCCCTGACCTTCTTCGCGATCCTGACCCTCTTACTCGCTGTGCGCCTCTTGGAAGCGCCGACGCGCAGGAACTACCTCCTAACCGGGGTGGCCATGGGGCTCGCCATCTCGACCAAATACACGGCCGCACTCCTGCTGCTCCCACTGGTGACCGCCCATCTCTTCGCGCGTCGGGGAAGCGGCGGAAAGCCGCCGTGGGCCCGCCTGGGTCTGGCGGTCGTGGTGGGTCTCGCCGCGTTCGCCGTGACATCACCCTTCGTGCTTCTGGACGCGAAGACCTTCGCCCAGCATATGCGGCTCGAGAGCCAGCACATGCGCCTGGGCCACTTCGGGTCCGACACATACTCCAGCGCGTCGTTCTACATCCGCGCGTTGCCCGAGATGATCCTCGGTCTACCGCTCACGCTCTTCGGGTTGTTCGGGCTCGCGTTCCTGGCGGGCGTCCGGCGATACGCCTGGGCGATCGTCCTGGCCGCGTTTCTCGTCCCATACATTCTGGTGGTGGCGTCGTGGTCGATGAAGGCGTATCGCTATCTCCTGCCTGCCCTCCCCGTCGTGATGCTCCTGACCATGGGGTCTCTCGTCGAGGGCCTTCGTCATCGGCGATGGACGCTCGCGCCGGGCGCGGCCAGGGTGGGCGCGCTCGTCCTGGCCGGCCTGTTGCTCGCCGCGCCGTCGCTGGCCCGTTTCCCGCTGCACCTGGAGCGCATCCAGCCGGATACGCGGACATTGGCGAAGCGCTGGATCGAAGCAAACGTCCCTCCCGGGTCGTTCATCCTGCAGGAGCATTACGGGGCCGAGCTATTCGGCCCTCTGGCGTCGCAGAGGCTGGACGAAGACGTGAGAAGAGAAGTTTTCGAGCGAGATGCGATGCCGTTCTATGCGGTTCAGATGCTCCCGCTGATGCAGGTGAAACCCAACCGCTCGGCGGCCTTCTACAGTCTATCTCTCTATGAAGACGTCGACGTGGTGATCACGAGCGGCATCGTGCGCGGCCGCTACGTCCACGAGGCGGAGCGTTTCCAGAGCCAGGTTGCGTTCTACGCGGACCTCGAGAGACACTTTGAAAAAGCGCTGGAGTTGGAAATTACTCGCAACAGCGGGCCGGCCATTACGATCTACGTCAACAAGCGCCATGTGGCTCCCTTCGGCGACCGCGGGGTCGTGGCGGGCCCTCGAGCCGTCGCCGCTCCTCCCGATGGAGAGCGGAAGATATCGAGGGCGGAGGAGATCTTCTACGACAACCTCGGGCTCAACTACGAGACCTTCGGCTACCACGAGGCGGCCCTGGCGTCCTATGAGCTGGCGTTTCGCTACCCGATCACCATGCCGCCGATGTACGCGTCTCTGGTCATGGGAAGGGTGCGATGCCTCCTCGCGCTGGGGCGGCCCGCGGAGGCAGTCAGGGTGGTGGAGGTGGGCGCCGCGGCCACTCCCAGCGCCGAGGACCGCGAGCGGTTCCTGCGCGTGAAGCAGGCGATCCTCTCCGGCGCGACGCGGCCCGATCCGTAGGCGCGGGGTTTGGCGGATGATGCCTGGTATCGTTTGCGCGCCGGGCGCACCGGGGCGTAAGATCATCATGTACAGCAGCGGGGAAACCCAGAGAGGAGGAGACCGTGGCCAGGATCGCGGTGCTCTACTGTAAGCGAATAAAGGACCACTCCTGCGTTGCCTGCGCGAAGTGCTACAAGGGAATGGCGGAGAAGAATGGGGAGTTTGCCCAGCACGATGAGGTCGAGCTGGTGGCGATGACGGACTGTGGCGATTGCCCGGGTCTCGCGGTGCCGAGAGTCAAACAATTGAGCGAGGTGACGGAGAGTCTCGGGAGGCCGATCGAGACGGTCCATTTGGGCACGTGCGTGAAGCGCGCCATGGAAACGGCCGCTTGCCCCATCGACTTCGACGATCTCAAGATCACGTTGGAGAGAGAGTTCGGGCTGAACGTGGTGCTGGGAACGCACGCGTACTGACGCCGCACCGACACGCGCGACACCCGCGCTGCGGCCTGATACAAATGCATCATTTTGCGTGCGCGGGTGTTGCCGCATCATCCTGTCAAAGCTGGCATTGCGCGGACGCGCGGCTCGCGCCATTTTCGCGGGGGCGCGGCTTGGGTTGACCGGGCGCCCGGCGAGTGTTTCATTTATGGAAATGAGTGTTACGCGGATGGAACAGACAGACGAACATCCAAAGAGGGAATCATGTCACCAAACCACGGAACCCAGTTCTTCGAGACGGTGCTCCGCTGTATTGCCGATGGCGTGTTCACCGTGGATCGGGATTTTCGAGTCACGTCGTTCAACCGGGCGGCCGAGCGGATCACGGGCATGCCGGTCGAGGAGGCCGTCGGAAAGAGGTGCTCGGACGTATTCCACGCCGACCTGTGCGAGCACGGGTGCACGATCCGAAAGGCCATGGAGACGGGGCGGGAGATCATCGACCATCCCGCGAGGATTCTGGATGTCAGGGGACGGGCCGTCCCGATAAGCGTCAGTACCGCGCTGCTGCGCGAAGAGGACGGCACTTTGTTGGGAGCGGTGCAGACGTTCCGAGACCTGTCGGCACTGGAACAGCTGCGGCGGGAGATCCAGAACCAGTACACGTTCGAGGACATCATTGGCAAGAGCGAGGCGTTCCAGAAGATCTTCGCCATCCTTCCAGACGTCGCCGAGAGCGAGAGCACCGTGCTCATCGAGGGACCGAGCGGATCGGGCAAGGAGCTCCTGGCCAGGGCCATTCACAATCTGAGCCACCGGCGTAAGAAGCCCTACGTGGTGGTGAACTGCGGGACCCTCCCTCCGAACCTCTTCGAGTCCGAGCTGTTCGGGTACAAACCGGGCGCTTTCACGGACGCGAAGAAGGACAAGCCGGGACGCATCGCCCTCGCAGAGGGCGGGACCATCTTCTTCGACGAGATCGGCGATCTCCCGCTGGAAACGCAGGCGAAGCTCCTGCGGGTGCTCCAGGAGCGGGAGTACGAACCGCTCGGCGGCGTGCACACGCGGCGGGCCGACGTCCGGGTCGTGGCCGCCACGAATAGGAGCCTCACCGATCTCGTATCCAGGGGCGAATTCCGCGACGACCTGTACTTCCGTCTGGCCGTCGTCCGTCTGACCATCCCCCCGCTGCGCGAACGGCGCGGGGATATTCCCTACCTGGTGGAACATTTCATCCATCGCTTCAACGCGAGGCGTAACAAGAACATCGAAGGCGTCACTCCGCAGGTGCTGGAGATCCTCATGCGCCACGAGTTCCCGGGAAACGTTCGCGAGTTGGAGAACGTGATCGAGTACGGATTCGTTCTGTGCCACGACCGACTCATCGAAGTGAGACACCTTCCCGAGGACCTGCAACCGGAGGATCTGGCGCGCTCACCAAGGACACGACGGCGATCGGGCTCGGCGCTGCAGCGCGCCGAGGCGGATGCGATTCGGGAAACGCTCGCGGCCACCCACGGGCACGTTGGGCGCGCCGCCGAAGAGCTGGGCATCAGCCGAACCACGCTGTGGCGGAAGATGCACAAGTACGGCATCAGCGTCGGCGAGGAGAGGAGCCCGTAGGGAGGGTAGAAGAAAACTCGAGTTACACGCCCTTCTCATTCGCGCACCGTTTCAAAACTCGCGTCGCCGTTGTTTCACTTGCGAAAACGTGAAACGGGCGGTGGTTTCATAGCCGCAACAGGTGCGCGCTTCCGCTGCGCGCGGCATCCCCCCTTACTCATTGTCTCCCAATGCATTGCGAGGCGTCAGCGCACGCTCTCCGGTTTGGCCTGAGGATTGCGGTTCCGCATTCCGGAGTAAACCGTTGAAAGTTGCAATACCCTGCATGGGAGAGGTCGTCGCGCCGTGTCTGGAGTGCGCGGCCACGATCGCGATCTTCACCACTGAAGGTGGAAAGGTCGTGGACCGGCTCGAGTTTCCCATCTCGAGTCGAGAGCCGCTCGACCGGATTCGGCTCCTTCGCGACCAGAAGGTGGACACGATCATCTGCGGGGGAGTGCAGGACGCCTACGAAGACCTGGTACTCGCGAGCGGCGTCAGACTGATCTCGTGGGTCTCCGGGAACGTCGAGGATCTGCTCGCTCAGTACCTGGGCGGGCGACTCGAACCAGGAAAGCGCGCCGGTAAGACGAAGGCACCCGGCCACGGCGAGAACGGGTCCGGTCATGCCAACTGAAGACGTCAGGGGCTGGCTCCAGGCGAACCTCTTTGACGCCGTTCCTGTCAGCATCTGCGTCATCGACCGGTCCTTTCGCGTCATCGTCGCGAACGAGCTCTTCGGCAAGACCTACGGACCCTGGGAGAACCGCTACTGCTACTCGGTCTACAAGGACCGGTCGGAGCGCTGCATACACTGTGGGGCTCGTGAAACGTTCAATGACGGGAAGATCCGATCCCGGGAAGAGCAGGGCAGGACGCACGATGGACGCCGGATCGAGTACCTGGTTCACCTCGTCCCGATGGTGCAGCCGGGCGGCGAGGTCCGTCACGTGATAGAGATGTCCACCGACATCAGCGACCTGAAGAGACTCGAGAAGGAGAAGACCGAGGCCGAGCGGCTTGCGGCCGTGGGGGAGACGGTGGCGGGCATCGCGCACGGGCTCAAGAATGTACTGATGGGTCTGGAAGGGGGCATGTACGCCTTCAGCACGGGGCTCGACAAGGGCGATGCGGAGCGGATGTCCCAAGCCTGGAGCATGTTGCAGGGGAACATCAATCGCGTGTCGAGGTTCGTCCGGGAGTTCCTGGACTTCGCGAGAGGGCGAGCCCCGGATGTCTCGGTGGTGGATCCGAACGAGCCGGCGAGAGACGTCGTCGACTTGTTCAAGGAGATGGCGGCGAAGGAGGGCGTGACCCTCGAGGGGAACTTTCACAAGGGTATGGCGGAAGCGTTTCTCGACAGAGAGGGAATCCACACCTGCCTGGCCAATCTCATTTCGAATGCCATACAGGCATGTAGGATGAGCGACCGGAAACGGAAGTACAAGGTGACGCTTTCCACCCGCGAGAAGAACGGATCGATACTGTACGAAGTGACCGACAACGGATGCGGGATGGACTACGACGTCAGCAGGAAGGTGTTCTCGAGTTTCTTCAGCACCAAGAGCGCGGACTCCGGCACCGGTTTGGGACTTCTCACCACGAAGAACATCGCCCACCAGCACGGCGGCAAGGTGTCGTTCGAGACGGACGAGGGGGTAGGCTCGGTCTTCAGAATCGAGTTACCACGTAGGAACCTACCCGTACCAGACGCGGACAAGGAAACGGGAGCGGCTCAAACAAACGAAAACGCCTGAAGCGTAGAGGGACTGCCATGGCCAGAGCACAAGACAAGACCGTCCTCGTGGTGGACGACGAGCCGGATGTGCGCAACTACCTTTCCATGATTCTCACAGACGCCGGCTTCAACGTTGTTAACGCGAGCGACGGTGTGGAAGCCCTGGAGATCATCCGGGAGAAGAAGCCCGACTTCATTTCGCTCGACTTGGTCATGCCGAGGAAGAGTGGACATAAGCTGTTGTACGAGTTGAGAAAGGACCGAGAGCTTTCGCGCATCCCGGTGCTGATCGTCACGGCACACGCACAGACGGAACTCGGCAAGAGCGACCTGGACGACATCATGGAGAGCAAGGTGATCTCGGGCCCGAGCGTCTATCTGGAGAAGCCGGTCAGGCCCCAGGACTACGTAAGATCCGTGCAGCGAGCCCTCGGCATCGAGGAGGCCGAGGTCACCGACGACAAGATGGGGATCCAGAAGGAACTGGAACAAGAGCTGCGCAACGCGAGCACCGATTCAATGAAGCGCGCCCTGGAGATGCTCAAAAAGAAGAAACACACGGACGGTCAAAAATGAGCGAACTGCAGATTCTAATGTATGTCGCCTATGCGTTCCTCTTCGTGGGTACGGGGTACAGAGCCTACAGAATGGCGAGAATGCCCGTGCACCTGCGGTGGGACCTCTATCCCATCCCCCACGAAAAGGGACGGGGACACTACGGAGGGTCGTACTTCGAGGAAGTCGACTGGTGGACGAAGCCGGCCGAGGTATCGGTGCGAAGCGAGCTCCGAGAAGTGGCCAAGGAAATCCTGTTCATCCAGTCCATGTATCACAACAACCGCTCCTTGTGGGCGTGTTCCTTCCCGTTTCATTTTGGACTCTATGCGCTGATCGTCTTCGTCTTCCTGATATTCCTCGGGGCGTTTCTCGACCTGGTGGGGATATCGGTATCCGCAGAGGGCAATCTGCTCGGCAGATCCTTGTACTACGTGACGGCGCCCCTGGGCCTGTTCGGCTCGGTGCTGGTCACCCTGGGCGCCGCGGGCCTTCTGGTGAGCCGGGTGGCACGGGTGGACCTGCGCCGCACATCCGTACGCAGCGACTACTTCAATCTGATCCTGCTTCTGGCCGTGTCCGTAAGCGGGATTGTGGCCTGGGGTGCCGACGATCTCTCCTATTCGCAATCGAGGCTGTTCATCGCTCGCTTGATTTCCCTGCAACCGGCGGAGCCCGTGTCGGCCGCGTTTGCCACGCATCTCGTGCTGGCCGCCGTCTTCATGATTTACCTCCCGTTCACTCACATGACGCATTTCGTGGGTAAGTACTTCACCTACCACAAGGTTCGCTGGGAGGACAGCCCGAACGTCAGGGGAAGCGTGCTCGAGAAGAGAATCAATGAGGCGCTTGGGTACACCGTGACCTGGGCGGCGCCGCACATCAAGACCGGCGGCACTTGGGCCGAAGCCGCAACGGAAGAGAGTACCAAGAAATGAGCAAGGGCAAGAGGGTGACGATCAAGGATTTCTGCACCAAATCGGGCCAGCTCGTCGAGCTGGACACCACACAGTTCCCGCCGCTGCCGGCCCCATACGACGAGCTCGATCTCGTGCCGAAGATCAAGCCGCTCTCGCAAGAGGTCAAAGACAGACTCGAGAGCGACCTCGACGGCGTGTCGGCGGTCAAATTCCCTCGCCCGGAAACGGAAGAGGAGAAGCGGGAGCTCGTAGGGCGGTTTCTCTCGGGGCTGAAGAAGCTCTTCGAGCGGGAGAACAACTGGGGCTTCATGCAGCCGTTGTTCCTGACCATCGAGTACTGCGCGAAGTGTCAGACGTGCGCGTCGGCCTGCCCGATCTACAACGAATCGGGCGAACAGGACATCTATCGGCCGACCTACCGCTCGGACATTCTGCGGCGTCTGTACAAGAAATACGTAAAGCAAGGCGGCAAGATCCTGGTCAAGATATCAGGCGATGACATCGAGGCCAGCTGGCTGATGATCGCTCGCGTACTGGAGCTCAGCTATCGCTGTACCGTTTGCCGCCGCTGCGCCCAGACCTGCCCCATAGGTGTGGACAACGGCCTCGTAACGCGCGAGTTGAGGAAGATATTCAGTCAGGAGATGGGCGTTACGATCGAACAGCTGCACCAAAAGGGATCCGTCCAGCAGCTCGAGAAGGGGTCCAGCACCGGGATGACACCGGTCGCATTCCTGGACAACATCGAGTTCCTCGAGGACGAAGTGGAAGAGAGAACGGGGATGAAGTTCAAATGGCCGATGGACAAGGCGGGAGCGGATGTTCTCTTGATTCACAACGCCGGCGAGTATCTGGCGTGGCCAGAGAATCCAGAGGCCTTCGCGATCATCCTGGAGAAGGCCGGCATCAGCTACACGCTTTCGAGCGAGCTGCTCGGGTATGACAGCGTCAACTATGGTGTGTGGTACGACGACGTGCAGTTTGCCAAGGTGGCCCTCAAGCACGCACAGATCGCAAAGGATCTCGGCGTCAAGAAAATCGTCCTGGGCGAGTGCGGCCACGCCCACAAGGCCCTGACGGTGATCGCAGATCGTGTGTTCTCCGGTGACTACAACATCCCCCGCGAGAGTTCTCTGACGCTGCTCCGCGATATCGTGACGAGCGGGAAGCTCAAACTGGACCCGGCGCGAAATGACGACATGACGACCACGCTCCACGATCCCTGCAACATCGTGCGGCTGATGGGGATAGTCGAACCGCAGCGCGAGATCCTGAGAGCCGTGTCCAATCACTTCCGCGAGATGACACCTCACGGGGTGCACAACTACTGCTGCGGCGGCGGAAGCGGGTTTGCGATAACCGCGAACACCAACTTCCCGGACTGGCGCACCGTGGTGTCATCCCGGGCCAAGTTGCGACAGATACTCGACGTCTTCAGTGACGTCATCGGACCGGAGCACAAGAAATACGTCTGTGCGCCGTGCTCGAACTGCAAGGGCGCGATGCGCGACATGTTTGCCGCCTATGGCCTGTTCGAGCGGTGCAACATACTCTATGGAGGCCTCGTGGAGCTGGTCGTAAATGCGATGGTCGATGTTGAGAAGCCTTTTCTCGAGTGGGAGTTCCACTAGATTTGCTCGGAGGGATACAAGTTGGCCCGAAAAATACTGATAGTCGATGACGAGGCCGATGCCAGGACCTATCTGGAAGTGTTGTTCCAGGAGAACGGCTACGAGACCGCGGTCGCGGTTGACGGCGATGAGGCGATGCCGAAGGTCAAAGAGTTCAAACCGGACGTGATCACGCTGGACATCATCATGCCCCGCGAAAGCGGGCAGAAGTTCTATCGCGAGTTGGTGCGAGACCCGGAATTCGCAAAGGTGCCGGTCGTCGTATGCAGCGGCGTGACGCGGTACCGGGAGCTGTTCTCGCGCGATCACCGTACCATGCCCAAGCCGTTCGCCTTTGTCGAGAAGCCCGTCGACAGGGACGAGCTTCTGCAGAAGATCAAGGAAGCGATCGCGTCTCGCGGCGAGGGGTGACACGCCGGGCTCCCCTGGCACGATCGCGCCCTCTGAACGCGCGCCACCGTTGTTTCATGCGTGAAAGCGTGAAACAGCGGTGGTTTCATGCGCGCAACAAGCGGCCGCCTGCGAGCGGCGGTCATGCGGTCCTTACCAGTTGTGTGTCAACGTGTTGCAGTGTGTCTGCACGCGGGCTTTGATTTGGCAAGGGGATTGCGGTCTTTGAGCCTGGAGGAAACCGTTGAAAATCGCAATCCCTCGGATGGGTGAAGTCGTTGCCCCGTGCCTCGAGTACTCGGCGACGATCGCGATTTTCTCCGTCGAAGGTGGAGCGGTCGTCGACCAGCTCGACTTTCCGATCTCGAGTCGAAATCCCCTCGACCGGATTCGCCTGCTGCGCGACCAGAAGGTGGACACGATCATCTGCGGCGGCGTGCAGGACGTCTATGAAGACCTGGTGTGCGCGAGCGGCATCCGGCTGATCTCTTGGGTCTCTGGAAACATCGAGGAACTTCTCGGTCTGTTCCTCGAGGGGCGGTTGGTCCCGGGAAAGCGCTCGCGTCAGCCCGACGCGCAACGCCGCCACCAAGCGTAGGAAGAAGCATTCGTGACGACCAGCAAGTACAGCTACTACGTCGAGAACAGGACCCTGGAGGTGACGGAGCGGCCGAGGAAGTTCCTGGAGGCGTTCGCGGCCGTTCTGGAGCACGGAAGCTACGGCATCGCGCTCGATGCCTACGCGCGGATGTGCTCGCGCTGCGCGCGCTGCGCGAGCAGCTGCCAACTCTACGACACCACCGAGGCCGCGCGAGACATCCCCATCCACCGCTCGGAGCTGCTCCTGCGCGTCTACCGGCGGTACTTCACGCAAGGTGGACTGGCGAAGGCCCGGCTCTTCGGCGGGTTCGAGCTCAGCGACGAGTACCTGGATCTCATGGCCGAGGAATACTACCGCTGCACGGCTTGCCGACGCTGCACGCGGTACTGCCCGCTCGGCATCGACCACGGCCTGATCACGCACCTCGCGCGCTGGCTGCTGGCGGAGGTCGGCGTGATACCGAAGGCGCTCGTGGTCTCCGTCCGCGAGCAGCTCGAGGGCGTGGGCAATACCTCCGCCATTCCGGTCGCGGCGCTCAAGGACACCTGCGAGTTCCTGGAGGAGGAGCTCGAGGAGCAGACGGGCCTGGATATCAAGTTCCCCTTCGACGTGGAGGGGGCGGAGTACATCTTCTTTCCGGCCGTCTCCGACTACCTGCTGGAGGCGGACACCCTGATGGGAAACGCGGCCGTGATGCACGTCACGGGCGGATCGTGGACGATCGGCACCGGAAACTTCGACGGCATCAACTATGGGCTGTTCTACAGCGACCGGATGATGGAGCGGATCGTCGCCAACCTCGTCGCGGAGGCCCGCAGAATCAACGCGAAGAAGATCCTCATCGGCGAGTGCGGGCACGCGACCCGTAGCGCCTGGTTCATACCGACGTTCGCCGGACAGGACAGCCCGCCGGTCGTGCACTGCATACAGTACGCCGCGCAGATGCTGAGGGAGGGGAAGCTCCCGTTGAAGAAGGGGAAAATCGAAGGTCGCGTGACCTACCACGACCCCTGCAACATCGCGCGCAGCGGGCGCATCGTGGAGGAGCCTCGGGAGATTCTCCGCGCCATCTGCGAGGAGTACGTGGACATGACGCCGAACCGGGCGGACAACTACTGCTGCGGCGGTGGCAGCGGAACGGTCTCGATCGACGAACTCCGCGAGTTCCGGACGCACGAGGCGGGCAAACTCAAGGCGGAGCAGATTCGGGCCACCGGCGCGAACATGGTCGTCGCTCCTTGCGCCAACTGCAAGAAGCAGCTGCGCGAGGTGTGTGAGGACAACGGGCTCGAATCGGTTCAGATCACCGGGCTTCACGACTTGCTGCTGAAGGTCATCGATTTCGGGACGAGCGCCTCCAGCGGAGAGAACGCCGAAGATGCGAAGGGCGCGCCGGAAGTCACAACGGAAGCGGAAGCGAAGGGGGAGTAGAGCGGCGATGGAAAGCTGGCTTGCATGGGCGCGCGGGCCCCTCTTCTGGGCCGCGCTCGCGTTCTTGCTCCTGGGACTGGCCCGGCACGTCTTCGTGGTCGGTTGGGAGGTCGTGCGGATCACGCGCCGCGCGGGCGACGGGCGCGTCCCCTACCGGAGACTTGCCAAGGTAACCTTGGCATGGCTGTTTCCATTCGGAAAGCTGAGGAACCGTGCGTTGCTCGGCGTCACGTCCCTCGTGTTTCACATCGCGATCATACTGGTGCCCCTGTTCCTCGCGGGCCACATCGCCCTGTGGCAACGAGGACTGGGCCTCTCCTGGCCGGCGATACCGAACGCGCTTGCCGACGTCCTCGCCATCGTGGCGGTCGTTGGCGCCGCGCTTCTCGTGCTGCAGCGGGCGATTGCGAAGGACACCCGCGCCGTCGGCCGGTTCCAGGACTACTCCCTGCCCCTGTTCATCGCGCTTCCGTTCGCGGCGGGGTTTCTCGTCATGCACCCTGAGTGGAACCCGTTCCCGTACGAGTTGACCCTTCTCGTGCACGTCCTGAGCGCGAACGTTCTGCTGATTCTGATTCCAGTCACCAAGCTCAGCCACGCCGTGCTGATGCCCGGCTCGCAGCTCATCACGGAAGTGGCGTGGCACTGGCCGGCGTCCGCCGGCAGCAAAGTCGGTATCACCCTGGGCAAGGAGGGTGAGCCGGTATGAGCGCTCCCAAGGGGATTCTGATCGACACCACGCTCTGCACCGGCTGCGAAGAGTGCATCGTGGCCTGCAAGGAGCAGAACGGTCTGGGCAAGGATCGCCCCTGGCACGGGCAGGAGTCGATTCACGATCTCTCCGCCACGCGCTGGAGCACGATCATCCGGAAGCCGGCCGGACGCTACGTTCGCAACCAGTGCCGACACTGCCTGGAGCCCGCCTGCGTGTCGGCGTGCATCGTGGGCGCGTTGAAGAGATCCTCCGAGGGAGCGATCACCTACGACGAAGACAGGTGCATGGGGTGCCGATACTGCATGTTGTCATGTCCGTATGAAATACCCCGCTACGACTGGGACCGCAGGCCACCAACGAGCGGCTTGCGTAGCGGTCCAGCAGATGGCCGGCTAAAGCCGGCCGCTACGGATGCAGCAGAATCTTTCCGAACAGCTCGCGCTGCTCCATGCGCCGGTGCGCGGCCTGCGCTTC
>JBDHAI010000006.1:0-24937 GCA_039588155.1 Gemmatimonadota bacterium
CGGGGCGCGGGAGCTTGACGCGGCGCAGCTCATCGTCCGTCGCGTCGGGCACCGATTCGACAGACATGGGAATCCGCCAGTTCTCCCAATCGCGGTTGGGAATCCACAGCGCGATCGGTGACCCGATCGTTTCTCCGAGCCGAACACCGGCGATGATCTCGGCGGCGTCCTTCTCTATCTTCATGCGGCCGCCGCGCCCGTGACCTTTCTGCCGCCGAGCCAGTTCGAGACCAATGGAAGTCGCATCCAGCGTCAAGCCGGCGGGCACGCCCTCCACGACGGCGACGACCCCCTTGCCGTGCGACTCCCCTGCAGTTGTGAACTTGAAGTGTTCCAAAATCATGCCTTACGGCGAGAGAACAAGAGCGATGTACTCCGCTGCCGATGTCGAGTTCGCCTACAAACTAAAGCCGCCAGCCTGGCCGAGCTCCGACCACTTGAAGGTCGTCTTCGCCGGTCGGGGGCGGCTGAGCGGCCTGAATACTCTTAGGGCAGCCGTTGGTGACGGCTGCCCTAGAGTAAGTTGGTTACGGCGCGACAGCGCGCAAGAAGCGACTTCCGCCGGCTATGGGATCGGCACGATGTCGCTGTCCAACACCGGGATCACCACGACTCCATTCGCCGTGATTCCGTACAGACGTATCAGCACCTCTGGCGGGTCCGTGGGCAATCTCCGGGTCACGCGCAGCGGCCCGACGATCGGATCCCTAATCAGCACTTTACCCCTGGAGAAACTGAAGAACCGGGTGTCCACCATCTCGATACTGGCGTCGTCGGAGCCCAGGAACGAGAGGCGTTCGGCCTCGACGAAATCGCTGAACTGATCGTGATCGGGGTGCAGCGCCGCGCCCGTTCCGTTCGGACTGATGTTCTCATTGACGCCGACCAATCGCAGGACGTTAGGTCCACCCGGCTGATCGGGCCCGAAGTAATACGCGTTCGTGCCCCGAGCGACGCCCAGGCTGCCGTCATTGTTCAGGCCGAGGCCGAACACTTTTTGTTCGGCGTTGCCGGGCAGGTCGCTGACCTGCAAAGAATTGGTGATCGTCTGCGTCGCCGACTGGTACATGATGATGCGGCCGGAACGGTCCGGTGTATCGCCTTCACCGAACGCCACGAACTCGCGGTCGCCACTGGCTGCTACGAACGTTGTGTCCTGAAGCGCGATGCTCGGAATGCTGAGATCCGCGAAGACGTCGACGTCCCAGCCGTCGGTTGCCCGCTTGGCGGCGACGAGGAAAGCTGCTTCCTCGAGACCGGTAGTGGTGTCGGTATCGGCCGCCAGGATGCACGACCTTCCGGCTGGCGCCAGTACACCGCGTGTATGGTCGCAGATAATGAACGCGCGTGCCCCGTTGACCGAGAACACGGAGTCCGCGTTGATCACCTGAATCTGAGGCCGCGACGGTGTGACGCGGTCAGCGTACGAGATGAAGAAGCGGACCTCTCGCTGCACCGGATCGTACTCTCGGATCGTACCTGGCAGATCCTGCAGAGCGGGGACGGTCGAATAGAGAACCAGTCCATTCGCCGCCTGGGCCAGGAACTGCGGCCGGTCAGAATACTCGAAGAACTGCACCGGGAAGATCCGCACTCCGATCGCGTCGAAGTCCTCGATCACCTGGTAGACCTTGAGATCCTGAGTTTGGTACCGGTCGGCTTCGCCTGTGATACTGGGCGAACCCGGCGTCCGGGGACCGAGGTCGACTACTGAGATGTTCGTACCACCGGAGTTGCTGACCAGCAGATTGTCTTGACTCAGATCGATGTTGAGGCCCCAAGGGCTCGATCCGACCGGCACACTGCCGACGAAGACTTCATTGCGAAGGTCGAACGGCCGCACAATGCCGAAGTTGAAATCCGACAGCAGCAGCAACTCACGCAGCGTATCGACGACGGCATCCGCGATCAAAGCGCCCTGCGGGAATCCGACCGTGCGCCCTGAAACGATCAACCGTTCGACGAATCCCCCTTTGATTCCCAATGCCTGAAAGGGGAGGCTCGCTGTGCACTGCAGGCTATTTGCCGTGCCGAGCGGATCTACCGTCGCACCACAATTCTGGGACGGAGAAGCCGCGTCGAAGGCCCACGCGGTCATCTCGAAGAACAGCGTGTCGGGAACGTCAGCCGTTGTGAACACGCTCGCGGGTAGATCGTTGGGAATCAGCGCGAACGTCAATGGAACCGTGCCGCTAATCGCAGGGCTGAACACACTGTCCTGGAAGACAGTGTCGATGACGGTACCACCGGGTCTGTCGTTACGGACGACGATCGTCACGCCCATTCGGGTGACGGCTGACTCTTGATCTGACGCAACCAGATTTATCAGCAAGGAATCATCTGCCTCCAAACGGAGCGGCTCGTCGATACGTCGCAGGACGCCGCCCTCGACCAACATGCTGATAATCGGCGGGTTGGTATCGTCAGGGACCTCTTCCGCTACGGTGACGGTGATTTGAGCAAACGCGCTGATGGTGTTGAGATTGATCGCCTCAGCGGTGATGGTCAAATTACCCAAGGCCCCCTGGGGAATAAAAAAATCCAGTAGCGTGTCCACGTCGGTGCGGAACTCGGCAAAGCGAATCGTGTCCGCGGCGGGGATCGTGGGCACGGGCAATCCGGTCAGTAAGACGTTGAGTTGAGCGAGACCGGTGGGATCAACCGCCGAGACGCCGACTCGCACCAGCGTATTGTCACGCACGGTCTGGCCGGCGATGGGTGAAGTGATCGCCACGTTGGGGCCCGTCAGGCCGCCGCCGGGGCCGCCGCCGACGATAATGGTCGCGACATCGCTCGACTGATTCTCTTGGGCGTCGGCCGCGACAGCTCGAATCTCGATAATCGTCGCCGCGGTGAAGGGCACGAAGAATGTCGTGTTGACCGTGGCTGACACCACGCGGCCCGCGAAGAATGTGGTGTCGACGGAAATCAACGCACCGAGCACGAGCGTATCGCCCTCGGCCGTGATGACGGTCTCGAACTGGTCGGTGCGGCGGAGCTCAGTCGCTACCCAAGCCACACTGATGAAGTCTTCGGCCTCGACCGAGACTCTCAGCGTGTCGCCCGACTGGCTTGCGCCCGTGATGGACACCACCGGTGGTGTCGAGTCCACAAGCGGCGAGAACGCGGCGTCCTCGTCTTCACACGCCGCGATACCCAACAAGGTCACGGCCAACATCCCCGCTAGGGGCCGTGCCCAAGTCCTTGCGCTTAGCATAGAGCTACTCCCTCACGTTATGACGGATCGCATCCAGCGCCGGCCGGCCCAGGCCGGTCGGCGCTAGAGAGGTTACCGTGCTGCTGCGACTGCGTCGTCTACGATGTGCGGCGTCACCAGGATCAACAGGTCCTGCTTCGTGTCATCCGACCTGGTAGTCCTGAAGAGTGGGCCGAGGAGGGGGAGGTCCATTAAGATCGGGACACCGCTGACGGTTTTAGACACCTCTGTCACGGTGAGTCCGCCGATCACTCCAGTTTCGCCGTCTTCCAGAATCAACCGCGTCTCACCTTCCTGGGTCTGGAAGACAAAGCCGATGTCACCGGGTGCCAGCTGGACACCCGAGCGCTCTGCGCGGAGGTCCATCACTATCTTGCGGTCGTAAGTGATGTGCGGGGTAACCTCGAGCTTAATGCCGGTCTCCTCCAGCTGGACGGTCGACTGCGGGAACTGGGCCTGCGTACCCTGAGCCGACCCAGCCGTGGCGCCGCCAGCGCCGTAGTCGACGACTCGAATCGGCGTCCTCTCACCCACCAGGATCTTGGCGGGTTGATTATCCATCGTCTGAATCGTCGGTGCGGCTACGACGTCTGACAGATCCTGGCGCTGGAGCGCTTCAATGAAGGAGAACAGTTGGAAGTCACCGATCGCGACTGAGGTCAGCAACTGCAGAGCCGGCAGCGTGACCCGGTCTCTGGCGTTCGCCAGCGACGCGATCGATGACCCACTGAACGAGACCTGGTTAGTCGTCGTCAGAGGCCTGACCACGGTCTCGGGAATACCATCGAAGTCGGCATCGACGAGCTCCCACTGTCGGGGGTCGATTGTCGGGCCCGGGATGAACTCGTTTAGCTGGTTACCTCGCGTATCCTTCAAGTCGTATCCGATGCCGATTTCTTCAATATCACTGCGATCTACGAAGACGATCTTAGCCGTGATCACCACCTGGGGCGTTCGCACGTCGAGATCTTCGATGATGCGCTGTGCGATCTCGATGCTCTCCGGCACGTCGGTGATGATGATGGAGTTGGTCGCTTCGTTCGGGATCACTTTGCCGCGCTCGGACAGCGCCGGCGCAAGCGCGTCAGAGATCGCCTCTACCGGGGCGTAATTGATCCGGAAGATCTGGGTCTGCAACTGAACGAGTTGCTGACGCTGTTGGAGGTTTTCCAGCTTATCGACACGAATGATCCCCGTGGTCGTCTCAACAGCGGTAAGGCCGTACGCTTCCAAGATCGCCTTGAGGGCAAGATCCCACGGCTGGTTCGAGATCCTAGCGGTTACGTTGCCTTCCACACCCGCCCCCGGAACGAACGACTTGCCAGTGAATTCGGAGAAGCTGCTGAGTACGTCCCGGATGTCGGTGTTCTCGAACTCCACCGTGATGCGTGGCATCTGGCTGATCTGAGTCGGCTCCTGGCGGAACGGGCCGCTCTGAGGCCTCGGGCGGGCGGGCGCTGGATCCTGTCGCCCACTGGGCGGCTCAACCGGCTCGGCGACAGCCGGTGTCGGGACCGAAAGGTCCGGCGGCCCGCTGGCCCAAGAATCGAAGCTTTCGCCGGCCAGGTTCGGGAAAGAGACGCGAATCTCGCCTCCCTGGCGGGTTAGCGTGTAGCTCGTCGGCGCGGTCAGCTCGACGACGACGCGAACCACGTCGTCTCGGAACTGGCTGGTCCGTACGCGCACGACCCCGCCGCGATTGATGTTCTCGAAGACATCATCCGACAGGGCGTGCCGGGCGCCTTTGAGATCGACGATAAGCCGAGGCGGGTTGGTGAGCAGGAAGTCGGAGTAGCTGACCTCGCCGCTGGACAGCACGACGACTTCAGTGTACCCGGCAACGGGCTCCACCCTGAGCTCGGTTACGGTGGCAGGATCGCTACCACCCGCCGCTGCCCATATGAAGAACAATGCATGGAGCATCATCCAGGTTCCCTCTCCTCCTCTTCTGCTTTCTTGATGCGCAGCGTCTCGCTCCGCGTCACACCGAACTGGGTGACTTGAAAGACGACGGCGTCGGGTCGGATTTCAACGACTCGCGCGTTACCCGCGGCCTCGCCGCGGCGCACGCGGAACCGACGGTCGGTCGCGCGATCGATGAGAGTGGCCACGCTACCGTAGGAGCCTCCGTAGATGACGCCGACGAGGTCCAGGTTCTCGAACTGGGGTCCGGCATCCTCGAGGGTCAGCAGGCTGGTGAACGGATTCCGGCGGCTGTCCGTTGGATAGACGAACTTCTCACGCCTGTAGATGGCCTCTAACGAACCGGTTGGCCGGCGGACCTGTGCGGTGTCCTGGCTCGCTGGGCCGGCCGGGGTTGCTCCGGCGGTAAAGCTGGCCAGAGCCGTCGCAAGAATCAGGGCTGCGCTAGCCACGGGAAGCTGCTCCTTGACCTTGTTGTCCCTCCTCGGGCATTGTCGGCGCACCCAGGACGAAGGTCTCTATGTTGAGCGACACCTCGAGCGGCGCCTCCATGTTTCTTGTCGCTCTGCTGCGCGGGGCGGTAGAGATCTGGACGTTAGAAGGCTTGATGATCCGCGGAAGCGATGCGATGCGGGCGAGGTATCTACCGACATCGTGATAATCGCCCAAGACGGCGAGCTCGTACGTCTGCTTCATGTAGAACTCGCCGGGCTCGACGGCTTGCGGCCGGATGCGCGACAGCACCACGCCCGTCAGATCGGCCTGCCGCGAGACCGCGTCCAATAGCTCGGGGACCTCTTCTGACTGCGGGATGAACTCCTCGAAGATCTGAAGCTGCCGCTCCTGGAGCGCCATCCGCGAGCGCAGATCGTCTCGGCGAGCGGCCAACGCTCTCGAGCGTCGGTTTTGAGTCTCCAGAGACTCCAGCTGACTCTGGACGTTCTCGACTTCGGCCGACTTGGGATCGAGGACGTAGAGTTTCGCGACGTACCAGCCTGCCGCAACGAGGGCCGCCATCAGGATGAGGGCCTGTTTCCGTCCCTTTGGATCCGCCGGTAACAGAGCCACGAATCTACTCCCCTAAGATTATTGGTTCGGTAACGACCGCCCCCGAATCGGGCATCTGATACCGAGCCATGAGCACGAAGCTGTGCACCAGTCTTTGACCTTGCTGCATCTGCTCCTGCGAGACCAGGCGAACATCGCGAAGGAAGGGTGACTCTTCGAGATCTCGCATGAAACGGGTCAGCGCCGGCGTGGCGCCTGTCATGCCATCGATACGGAACTCGATGTTGCTGCCGCTGCCCGAGGTCTGCTGCATGCCTGTAAGCCAAGTGAAGTCGGGCAACGAGCCACCCACTTCATCGAGGATGTGAGCCCAGACGAAGCGGTCGGTATCGATCTCGCGAATGATGCGAGCTTTCTGTACGAGTGTGTCACGACGCGCCTGCAGACTGTCCGCCGCGGCGATGGCCTCAGCGTAGCGAATCGAGTCCTGTCGCTGTATCTCCACGTCCTCCTGGAGTCCGCTGAGCCTGGCGCCCTGCATGAAGAAAGTGAAGCCGACGTGTGCGAGAGCGACGATAGCGACACCGACGACAGCGATGACCCAGGGGTCACCCTTCATCACATCTTGCAGTCCCTCGAACTTCGGAAGCGAGGGTTTCCGTCCACCCTTCGGTCGCGCCGCTCCCCGCTTGCCGCCGGGGAGCAGGTTCATCTCAATCAGCGCCATCGCACAATCCGTTCGAACAAAAGTTCAAGGTCCTAGGCAGCGCGTCGCAGAGCGAGCCCCACAGGCAACACCAGCATGGGACCCATGTCCGCGATCGAGATCAGATCGAACGCTCCAGGATCCACATCCACCCTCTGCACCGGGTTGGCGATCTCGGCCGCGACCTGGAGCCGCTCGGCGAGAGCCTCGGCCATACGGAGCACGCGTGCGCCGCCGCCACAGACATAGATCCTCGAGAGCCCCGACTGCGTGGAGCTCGCCTGAAGAAAAGCTGCGGCACGCTCGACGCCCAGAGCGACTTCCTCGGCTCGCTGGCTAATGAAGTCTTCGAGCTCCGGATCGCTGGCCCGACCTTCCAGAACATCTTCCGCGGCCTCCGCGGTCAGACCACGCTCGCGCTGCAGGCTCTCTCGCAGTCTGCGCGTTCCGAACGCCAGGTCGCGGGTGAGCACGGGGACCCCATCTTCCATGAGGTTCACGTTGGTGGTCTCGTGGCCGATGTTGACGAAGCCGACGATACCCGACATTGCCTCGGGGTAGTTGAGCTCGAAGGCGTTATGAAGCGCGAACGCGTCGACGTCGATGACCTCCGGCTCGAGGCCGGCGTCAAGCAGGAGCGCGACTTTGTTCTCGACCAGCTCGCGCTTCGCCGCCACGAGCAGCACCGTCATCTGGAGACCCTCGGCACTGGGATCGAGGATCTGAAAATCGAGCTCGACGCTCTCCATGTCGAAGGGGACATGCTGCTCGGCTTCCCAGCGGATTACTTCTCGCGCATCCGTCTCTTTCATGCGATCCATCTGAATGCGCTTGATGATCACGTCACGGCCACCGACCGCCGTGACCACCTTCCTCTCCTTCACCCCCGCCGTCTCGAAAAGCGAGCGTATGGTGCTCGCCACCAGTGTCGGATCCATGACTTCGCCCTCTACGATGGCGTCGGCCACTAGAGGGGTCGCGGCGGCCTTGACGATGCGCGGCCGCCCCTTGCCATGGTCCATGGCCACGAGCTTCACGTAGCCGCTGCCGATATCGAGTCCTACAGTCCGCCTGCTACGGCCCAATCCGAACAAAGCCATGGCTGTCCTAAGGGTCTAAGTTCCTAAAGTGAAAGCTCGCTCGACCTCATGCGACGGTGAAACAGAAGGTGCTAAGCTGTAGTGGGACCTAGGGGTAGGGCTCCTTATGATAGCCCTCCAGGGTCGCTTTGTCAATAATAACGGGGGGATCTGGCAGGTTGCCTCGGACAGGACCTATTCCAATATCTCAAACCAGGAGAATTGCGCAAGGGGGTGCGGTAATTGGAGTTTCGGGCTTTTCGCCGCCCGTTCCAGAGCACAGCTCGAGCGGCGGAGGACCGCCCCTCCCCCAATTCGGGAGGCCGCGAGGCCGTGATGTCCGACTCGGGCCCCGCCGAAGATCTGGCTACCCCAGTCGGCGACGATCAGCTGGCCCCTCACCAGCAGCACACCGTAGAACTCGAAGCCTCCGCTCAGCCGCAAGTCGCCTTCAACCAACAGGATGCCCTGACCGCTGGCCGGCGAGTCGAGGGAGAGGTCGCCTCGGGCGTGAATGATCGGGAAGTGACCGAAACAGGCATGGCCGGGCGAATCGGGGGCGCCCCAGTTTTCTTCCGCCGCGCGGTCACATTCGCCATCGCGACCCACGACGGGTCCGATACCGTCCAGCGAACGACCCGGTGCGTACTCGATATCTGCGAGCGCTGCCAGCTCGCGCAGCCAGCGGTCGAGATCGCGGAGGTGATCCCCGGTGTCGATCTCGACCACGGGCGGAACACCGAAGATCTCAGCACCCTCCGCCTGCCGAATCTGCCCTGCGTCCGTGGTCACGATTCCCGCCAGGTCGCCTTGCTCCACGCCCGCACAAATCTCAGGGTTGGACGCCCAGCGGACCGGAATCCCATCGCGCCCATCGATCTGAGCGCCCTCGACAGCCTCGATCGGACCCCTGACGCTCAGCGCTGCGTCGCAACAGAACTCGCCGGCGGGCCGCCGCAGCACGAGTCCGAGCTGCCTGCGCCCGCCTCGCGGGCCGCTCGCACGCCCTGTAGATGTCACCAAGTAGTAAGTCGCTGGCACGCTGCCGCCTGGATCGAGGCGGCTGAGGTAGACCTCGTACTCATCGTCGGTGACCAACGACCCGGCCTCGAGCAACCTCGTGCCCCCGGCGCCTAGCGAATCCAACCACGCGGTGTCTAGACGGGACAGGGCCACATTGAGCCCGGCCTCAGCCGCGTAGAGACCCGCGGACGCCTCGGGGCCGGCTGCGGCGATTCGGAACTGCCGCGCGGCGACGACGTAGCCGCCGGCGATGATCGCCCCCAGCAGGGCGAGCGCAAACACCGCGAGCGCGAGTGCGAATCCCGCTCCTTCCACACCTCTGGCTGAAGCGTTTGTCTTGGAGGTCCGCTGCCGAACGCCTGTAAGCCGCAGGCAGCCTATACGCATTATGAGTTCCTCAAATAGACACGGACCGACAGCGTGTCGGTGAAGTAGCCGGTCCAGCCACTCCGCCGAAAACGCAACGAGCTTTGCGCCGCCACGGAGAGCTGAACCTCGACCACGGAGCCCGGGCTGAGGACGGGTGCGCCGAGACTGTCTCGGTACGTCAGCCGCAGGCCACCCGCACCGGGAGCGGCAAAGGGGCCCGTAATCGGCTGCAACCTCCCGGATCGCAGCCGCTGACCCAACCACCAACGCCCGTCCGACCCGAGGTACAACCTGTAGGTGTAGGGGCGGAACGCCTGCACGGGTGAGCCGATAGCGACGCCCTCCAGTTCCCGGTCGAGGGCCAAGCGAATGTCGGGTGAGCGGCCGTCGGGACAGGTACCTGAAGCCGCGGAACGCGAGCTCTGAATGTGGGCGGCGCTCCAGCCCGCGGCGTCGCCTTCAACGAATAGCAGCGCGCTGTCGGCTCGCGAGTCCCCGAAGAAACCGGTGATGCTCAAGAGGTGCACGGTACTCCCGTCCACGCTGCAGATCGTGCCGATGCCGGTCGTCGATCGCAGCGACACGCTGTCGTTGGCCACGGCGTAGAGATCCCCCCTCGACGGACTGGCGGCCCTGAGTTCGCCGGATAAGACATCGACGGCGATCCTGGCGGCGTCGCGGGTGCCAGCGACCTGAGCCTGTTGGGCATAGAAGCGTTGTTGCGCTGAGAGCACGGCATGGATGGCGGCGGCCACCAGCGAGAAGAGTGCGAGGACGACCAGGACCTCTGACAGTGCGAATCCATGTCGACTGGGCCTCACGGCGCGGGAGGCGGCGTGCGCGGTGGCTGGCGTCATCGCGTCGCTACGAGCGTCGCCAGCGTGTCTGCCAACTCCCGCCCTCCCAAGCTCTGACTGGCAACGACGCGAAGCTCTGCGGGGTCGCCCTCACCCAATTTCCATTCGATTCGCAACTGTCCTTGCCGGTGGAGGCCGGACCCCAAACGATTGCGCCCTTTCGCGAGCAGTTCCTCCATCTTTCCCTGCATCTGCGTCCTCAACTGTGTTTCGAGGTAGGACGAGCGCATGTACCAAGCTGCGACGGTCATGGACGCCGACATACCGAGAATACCGACCGAGAAAACCAGGATGGCCACGATCACCTCAACGGTCGAGAACCCGCGACTCCACAGTCTCACATTCATCGCCTCAGCAGCCGTCCGAGCCTGGATATCGTAATCGAGTCCGCAATGCTGCCGCGCCTGAAGACCACCGTGGCGTTTGGCAGATCGCAATCCTGGCGAGCCGTCGCCAGGCCGCCGGGTTCGAAGCAGAACGTTCGGGCTCGTGCCTCGAGGCGCACGCCACCGAAACGCTCGCCGACACGAATCACCGGGTTGATCGTGTCGAGAACGCTCGAACCGGGTCGCGAACTCGTATCCGCGGTCACCCAAAATCGGTTCCGCGCCGGATCGAGGTGAAGCCTGGAGAGGCGCCCGTACTGCGCGGCGACCTGGCGTGCCAGCGAGTGCGATGCTGCGAAAGCGTCTCGCGCGGCCGCGACGTCCACTCGGGCCCGAGCTCGACCCAGAATCGGTAAGGCGATCGTCGCCATCAACGCTAAGATCGCGATCATGACTAGGGTCTCGACGAGGGAGAAGCCTCGCACTTGGACGCTCCCTCTAGTGTCGTGCAACTAATGACGTTAACAGGGGCGGCCCATCCTCCACCTTGCCAAAGCGAGTCTATCGCGAGGGTATCAACGGATGGTCAAATGAAGACGGCGGCCACGGTCCGCCCGTTGCCGCCGTCGTTAAACGTCTGGCTGGTGAGTGCTAGTCGAGGCCGTAGTCGCGGATCTTGTAGAGCAGGGCCCTGTAGCTGAGATCGAGCAGGTCCGCCGCCTTAGTGCGATTGCCGTCGGTCACCTGTAGCGCACGGCTGATTAGACGCCGCTCGAGCTCGGCCGTTTGCTTCTTGATCGAGAGCTCGTCGGCGGGCAACGCGTCGAGGGGTCCCTCCACCGCTGTCTCGGGGTGTCTGATGAAATCGGGTAGGTCGGCCGCCTGAACGGTCGGTCCCTCTGTCAGCACCAGAGCGCGCTCGACGACGTTCTCCAACTGCCTGACGTTACCGTACCACGGGTGAACCAGGAGGAGCTTCATAGCGCTGGGCTCGAAGGCTGAGACGTCGACCCCAAGCTGCTCGGCAAAGTGCTCGACGAAGTGCCGGGCCAGCGGCGGTATGTCTTCTGTCCGCTGGCGCAGCGGAGGCAGGTGGATGCGCACGACGTTGATGCGATAATAGAGGTCCGACCTGAACGTCCCTTCCCGGACCTCCTGCTCCAAGTCGCGAGCTGTAGCCGTGATGATGCGCACGTCGACCCTTCGGGGTGAGCTGTCGCCGACGCGGCGTATCTCTCCTTCCTGAAGCGCTCTCAGCAGCTTCACCTGCAGTTGCGACGGCAGTTCGCCGATTTCGTCGAGGAACAGGGTGCCGCCGTCCGCTTCCTCGAACAGCCCGGCCCGGTCGACATGGGCGCCGGTGAAGGCGCCCTTCACGTGGCCGAAGAGCTCCGACTCCAGCAGGTTTTCCGGAATAGCGCCGCAGTTGATGGGGACGAAGGGCGCCGATGCCCGGGGGCTGGCCGCGTGGGTCAGGCGGGCGATGAGCTCCTTGCCGGTGCCGCTTTCACCGGTGATCAGCACGGTTGAGGGGTGCTGGGCGACCTTGGTGGCGAGCTCGAGGGCTTCCCGCATCCCGGCGCTCTTGGCGACGATTTCCGGATACCGCTGGTCCGCCTTGACACGCTGCCTCAGTCGCTTGACTTCGCGACGGAGCTTCTCGCGCTCCTCCGCTTTCCGCAGCGTCAGCACGACTTCCGCCGTGGTGAAGGGCTTCGGCAGGTAGTCGTAGGCGCCCTTCTTCATGGCCTCGACCGCCAGCTCGGCGCTGCCGTAAGCCGTGATGGTGATGACCAGCGCCTGGCCGTTCTTCTTGCGGTACTGCTCGAGAAACTCAAGCCCATCGATGCGGGGCATACGCACGTCGCATAAGACGATGTCGGGGTCTTCCTTGAGCGCGCGATCCAGCCCCTCCTTGCCATCGGAGGCTGTGATGACCTGGTACCCTTCATCTTCGAGGATCATCGAGAGTGTGCGGCGCACACCCGCCTCGTCGTCTATGACCAGTACCTTCACTTACTCTTCCTCAATTCTCGCTGCGGGTAGATAAACGGAGAAACAAGCCCCACCACCTGCCGGGCTGTCGACACGAATCGTCCCTCCCATGCCCTCGATCAGGCGAGCCGATACGGCCAGACCGAGTCCTGTACCCTGACCCGTCTCCTTGGTGGAGAAGAACGGATCGAACACCCGGTCCATGATCTCGAGCGGGATGCCGGGACCGTTGTCTTTCACGGCAATCCCAACGACGCTGGTGCCCTTGGTGAGCGGGGGCGGCGTCAGCCCCTCACGCCGGGCCTGTAAGCGACGGAGGTGCGAGTAATCGATGCCCGGCGGGTCGTCGCGCCGCTTCGAAGGCGGCAGCGTGGCCTCGAAAGGCATCATCTCGGTGCGCACCTCGATGCGGCGAACGTCGCTGCCATCGACCGCTTGGGCCGCGTTTAGCAACAAGTTCACCATGATCTGCTCGAGTTGGTGCGGATCGGCTCGGACGGTGGGAACATCCTCGCTCAAGTTGAGAACCAACTCGATCTCTTTGAAGTGACCTTGAGCCTCGACCAGCTCGAGAGCGCCGTTCACCACCTCGTTGACCTCGATCTTTCGCGGAGCCGGTTGCCGCGGCCGGGCATAGTCGAGGAGCCCTTTGACTATCCTGTCGATCCGTCGCGCTTCCCGGCGCATGTCCTCGACCAAATCCGGGCTCAACGTCGGCCGCCGCTCTGCGACCTCCAGGTAGCCGAGTACCGCGCCCAGCGGGTTACCGATTTCGTGAGCGATGCCCGCCGCCAGCTGGCCCGCTGACGCCAGTTTCTCGGCGCATACCAGCTCATCGCGCGCGTCGGTCAGGGCACGATTCACCTCGTTGAGGCTGCGGATATTGTCGCTCAGACGTTTCTGGTTCTGCACCAGCTTCTCGGCAATCTCGTTGACGCTCGTGGCCAAGCTCTCGAATTCGCGGGCACCTTCCGCTGCGATCCTGCGAGTGTAGTCGTCGCCCGCAATCGCCTCAGCACCGCGAACGATGGCCCTTACCGGTTTGAGTACCATCTGGCGAAGCAGGTAGTCCCCAAACACCAGAAAGGCCGCGAGATCGAGCGCGAGCACGACAGCGACGAATATGAGCAGGCCGGGCAGCGATCCGCCCAACGGCAGCCATAGAAGCACTGCGACGCCGGCAAGGCTCAGCGCGCCGACCAGCAACAGGGCCAGCGCAACTAGAAGTTCGCGACGCAGCGATGCGGCTGCTTTCACCTGACTCCTGTACGCGTTTGAATCGTGACCGTGGGGGATCCTGCTTTGCCGGAACCGTCGACGAAGGCGGGGGTGCCCCCAAAAGAATAGCGCGGAGGTCACCCTCCGCGCTACCCTCTGCGGCTAATCGGTCGCTAGACCGAGTGCATTAGCTGCACTCAACCACACCTTCCTGAAGGCCACCGATCGTCTTGCTGGTACCGTAGTACAGCTCGCACTGCTGGGCCGTGCCGGTATGGTCGGCGGTCGCCGCCCAGCCCTGCCCGTCAGCAGCCAAACCCGTGATCGATACGCCCTGACTCTGGTTGAAGTCGAGAGACGTCGTCGCGGTGGCATACGTCAGGTTGTCAGCGAAGTAGGCTTCCTCAGCAGCCGCGAGGTTCCTGAGGTCCGACTTCATGGCCGACACGTACGCCTTCTCCTTGGTGTTGGCGAACTTCGGGATCGCGATCGCGGCCAAGATGCCGATGATCACGACAACGATCAGAAGCTCGATCAGCGTGAAACCCTTGGAACTCCTTAACATCCTCTTCCTCCTTCTGTTTCGTCCGAACACTTAACACCGCCCTGAAGTGAGGCAAAGTCGGGGCCGCAACCGGGGCCGCTTGGCTAAGTCCAGCCTAACCTTGGAGTTAGCTGGCGAGAATTGGCGTGAGCACCCGCTCCAAAGCGCCTTTGCGGACCGCATTATGCAAGTTTGTTCGCATCGCGCAATCGGCGCTCCTGGCCGGCCGCCCAGGCGCGCCCGGCGTAAGTCGTTGCAAAACCTCAGCGTAGGCCGGTCCAGTGCGCCACGAGCGAATCGGCCACCTCCGGCTTCGCGTCCTTCGAGGTCCGGGCTTGCCGCAAAGCCCTGAGGGCACCCGCGGTATCGCCGGCCGCGACTCGCATCTGCGCCAGTCCCAACAGGTCCAGCCAATAGGGTCCGCCGGCTCGGGTCTCCACTGCCCGTTCCTGCGCCCGTATGGCCTGGTCGAGGGCATCCAGCTGCACGAACGCTGACGCCCTCAATGTATGGAGCGACGCATCGTCCCCCACGATAGCGAGTGCCCGGTCGAGCACCTCGACCGCACTGCCGGCCTCCCCTTCACGCAGGCGAATCGATGCGAGCAAGACATGGTAGTCTCTCACTCCAGGTCTCAGATCCACAGCGCCCGCCGCCATGCTGTCGGCCTCCTGCAACTCGGAGTGCTCTGCCAAATAGACGGCGAAATCGGCCCGATGTGTCGCGTTGTGCGGCCAGATTTCGATCGAGCGGCGAAACCACTCGCGTGCTTCCCGCCATCGGCCCACTCGGTAGTACTGGTAGCCCACGCCGAAGAGTAACCGCGACGACTCGGGGTGCTTTCGCCGCAGATCTTCGAACACCGAATTCGTGCTCCGCCAGACCGGGTTTCGCTGGATGGTCACAGCCGCGAAACCCACGATCCAGATGGCAACACTAACCACCGCTACACGTCGCCAGCCGGACGCGGTCACCGCTACCGCGGCCGCAGCCAAGAACGCCACGGCGACCGATGGCAGGTAGAGCGTGCGCTCTGCCAGCGTGATCTCCGCCACGACGATAAGGTTGGAGACGGGCAACAACGCGATCCCGGCCCATACCAGGGCGAGGCTCACGACTGGCGCCCGCCGGAGTGTCACGGCAGCCAGCGCCACAGTGGCAAGCGCCAGGAACAGCCCGGCCGCGCCCAACAAGGTGAACCGGTCGACGGGCAGAACAACCGCCGGTGAGTAGTCGGCCGAAAGATCGTAGGGAAAGAAGAGCAGCTCGAGATAGCGAGGCCAGACTCGCGACATGGTCAAGAACCGCGTGCGAAAGCTATCATCGAGCGCGAATGCGCCGGCGGGTTGATGCTCGAGGGGGGCGCCCAGCACGGCCCAGCGAACGGCCAAGACGATCGCTAGAACCCCGGCTAGAGCGACAAACAGCGGTAGCCTCGATCGCAGATAACCCCGCACGTCGAGCCGGCGATCACCGTCCTGCAACGCCACATCGGTCGTGACCAGCAAGGCAGGGAGCACCACGCCCACCTCTTTGCTGAAGCAGGCGAGTCCGTAGGCCAAGGAGATCAGAGCGATGACACCACCGTTCAGACCCCGACGCCTCACCGCACCGACGTAGAGCAGGCAAGCCGACAAGACGAATAGCGCAGCCAGCAGCTCGCCCCGGCCCACGATATTCGCCACGGCCTCCGTATGTACCGAGTGCACAGCGAACACGAGCCCGCCGGCTAGCGCCGCCCAGTGAGAGAAGACGCTAAGGAGCAGCGCGGCTACTAGGGCGCTGACGGCAGCGTGGAGCAAGATGTTGGTCAGGTGAAACCCAACGGGCCGGCCGCCCCAGAGCTTCCAGTCCGTCGCGAAGCTCAGCAAGGTCAGGGGCCTATACAATCCAGAAGCATACGATTCCGGCCAGTACTCGGCGGTCAACAGCTCAGGCAAGTTCACTGGGGTCTGAATGAGCTCGCGTTCCTGGACCACGAACTGATCATCGTAAGCGAAGCCGTTGGCCAAAGAATTCGCGTAGACGAGGACGGCGACGAGCCCGGCCGCGATAACTGCAGCGCCGCGGAGCTTGGAGCGGTCTCGGTCGGCGATCCGAGTCTCCATGCCCTTCACTTCTCCACCGTGGGTGAGGCGGCCTGTTCGGGACCGATATCGCTTTCGAGCGCCGTGCGATCCGCCGCGAAGATCAGGGCGCCGCCCGGCGCGACGTGCGCCAGTCGAAGGCTCTCCGGGTACCGAGCGATCAGCGCATCGATCTGCCGGGCTGCTAGCGGAGAATCACCCTGTACCGCCACGTAGTCGACTGCCATATCGCGGAACAGGCGGGCGAGCGGTTCGGGTGAAGGTTCGGCGCCGCCGTACCAGATGTGGACGGGCTCGTAGTTGTTAGGCACTGTGCGATGCCCGGTGTAGAGGGCCAGCATCGAATCGAACTCGTACGCGACGATCGCTCGACGGTCGGGCTGTCCGCGCACCCAAGCGATGACTTCAGCCGCTGAGGCCGACCTGGCCAACTCAGCACCGTCCCACACGCGCCGCCTCAACGCGCTCGTCTCGCGGAAGGCCAGAACCACGATCACGGCCACGCCACCCGCCAAGGCGGCGAGCCGCACCCACGATCCGCGCGGGCCTGTATCCCCACCCCATCTTTCTCGCGCCCCCGCTCTCTTTGCAAGTTCGGCCAAGCCGACTGCCGCCAGCACCAGCAGCAGCGGGAATAGGACGAACAGGAAACGGAAGGGAGGAAACGACCAGATCGAAATGACGGCGAGGTACAGCCACGGGTAGAGAGCGAGAGCCGGTGCCTTGCGACGGAGGTGTAGCGAACCCGACGCTGCCAGCACCAGCAACAGCGCGCCGCCCAGCGAGCGCACGACCTGTCCGGGCACCGGTACCAGTTTCGCACCTAGCGTCTGCAGAATCACACCGACGTTGGTCGTGAAGATTTCAATCGCCGCGGCGGGCGACCCCCCCACATTCTGCAGGTATAGCTGTGCATACGAACCATAGTGCGGTACCAGGACTGCCGGTATCTGGCTCGCATTGGCGAAAGTGTACACGATCCAGGGGATCACGAAGACCGCCGCGCTACCCACGGCGATCAGGGCGGCACGGCCGCCAGAGCGCCACCACAGAACCAACGCTACGGCTAACAACAGAGTCACGCCCACGCTCCGGGTCAGCACGACCAAGCCTGCGCTAGCACCCATGAGGAGGAGACGTCCGATCCGGGGTCGATCTTCGGCGCCGTCGGCGATCCAGAGGGCGGCGAACAGCAACGCCAGGTAGAGAGGCTCCGAGAGCACGCCAGCGGTGACCAGCATCATCGAGCCCGCGGCGAATGAAACCAGCCCAAGCGCCGCGGCCGCGGCCGGCGGGAGAACGCGGAGATCGCAGATCAGGAACACGAACAAGCCGGCCGCAATCCCGATGTAGACACCGTTGGCCAGCTTCATGCCGAGCAACGCCGACTCTGGCGAGGACGTCAGGCTCCAGAACGGCACGAGACTGAAGGGATAAACTGGCGGATACTTGATTGCGGGAAGGTCAACAGGGAGGAAAGTCAGTCGGTAGCCCTGGCCGTCGGCGATAGCTTTCGCCAGAAGAGCGTAGATGCCGTCGTCGTAGTTCACGCCGACCAGTGCAGCGTTCTGCGCCCACAGCCCCAACGCGAGCACGGCCGCGCCTACAGCGGTGGCGACTACCATCAACCAAGTCCGACTCGAGAGGTTCTCCATGGCCTACTCTTCTTCCGGTCCGAGTCGAACGAGGACGGTCTGCGCGCCACGCTCCGGTGATAGCGGGGTGTACAGGTAGTAGTCGCGACCGGGATAGCGGTCGAGCAATCGACGGTTTCTATCGCGCTCCAGATAGCGGGCGTAGACGAGTCCGCTTCGTAACCAGGGGTCGTTGCGCCAAACGAGGGTTCCGTACAAGGTGAAGCCGGACCGATCCTGTTGAATCTCTTGAACGCAACGCCCTGACATAGCCCGCGTCCGGTCAACACGGACGCTGCCATCCGGCAACAGACCCTTCTCGACTATCAGGCCTGCCTGCCGCCAATCCCTCAGTTGCTGGATTAGATTCGCCCGCACCTGGGCGGAGTCGGAGCCAACCGATGCCGCGGAGTCCGCCGAATCCAGGGCGCTCTGAATGCGGCAGCCGTCCACGGCACGAAAGGTCTGCTCGGCCTCCGATGCCGACACTCCCCATCCCCACAAGCGACCGACCAAGCGACTGCCCCAACCCGTCTTCACGAAGACGACCGCCTCGTCGACTCCTAGGTCCCGAGCTTGAGCTTCCGGATGCGCCTTCATCTCCGGCTCCATTCCCGCGATCACGCCGGCGCTCGCCGGGACGTTGACGATCAATGCAAAGAGCATCGTTGCCGCCAAGGTGAGCCGAAAAGCGGCTTGCCACCGACCGAAGCGCTGGTCGATCGCGATGACGCCAATCGCCGTCAGCAGGATGGCCGGCATCAGCGAGGCGTAGAGAAAGCGCGGACCCAGGTAATCGTCACGGTGCCAGTAGAAGAAGTACACGATGGGTGCGGCGAGCAACAAACCCGCCAGTAGACCCACGGTCGTCCGCTGTCGTGACTCCCGCGCCCCAATCACCAGTGCAAGCAAGACGAAGAGCAGAGATGGGAGAGGCCACTCGAATAGGAAGGCATTGAGCCGTTGCAGGTCGAGAGCCGAGTTCACCAAGGACACCATCGGCGTGAACGGCTCTCCCCACGGGTCGGTGTGGAAACCCAAACCGTGGCCTTCGCCCCAGAGCAGTGTGTACCCAAAACGGAGGGGGTTGCCGGTGGTGAGTTCGTTGAAGGCGAGCAGCGGCAACAGACCGATGAAGCAGCATGAGCCCACGACAAAGGCCGGCTTCCAGCCACGCCTGGCCAGCACCCAACATCCGAGGACCATCGCCCAAGCCGCAGACTCCAACGGACGTATCGTCGCCGCGGCAGCCAGGGCCAAACCGAGGATCGATGCCCACCGCATCTTGCCGGAGTTCTCGCCTACGCGAATCGCTGCGTACAAAGCGAGTGTGAGAAAGAAACCGGTAGTGACGTGATTCATGTAGCTCGCACTCATGAAGAGCACGAACGGAGAGATCATGTAGAAGACGACGGCAAGTTTGGCTCCGCCTTGACCGATGAGGCGGCGCGCAGCCGCGAAGCCGACGAAGAGCGTGCCCGCCGCGAAGAGCGGGTTGACCAACCACGGAAACCCGACCAGCAAGCCGAGCGCCAGCAACGCCGGATGCCCGGGCGGGTATTGTGAGAACCACCGGCCCGCGTGGGTCACGAGATGGCTCGCGGCGAAGAACTCCAGCTCGCGGGGTGCAGGAGCGGTCAGACCGCCGTTCGCGAAGACCCTAGCTTGAAACAGCTGCGCGATGGTATCGACCAGATGTGGGTTGTGCCGGAACAGAACCCACGAGAGAGTGAGAGCCATCGACCCGAACACCAGGGCGCAGGTCGCCGCAAAGCGTCGCTCGGGCAAATCCCCGATACGTCGAATGGCAAGCCGGAAGAAATCGTTGACGGCGCCGCCCCAGCGAAGCGCTACGGCCGCGGCAACCGGCACGGCAATGACCAACCACAGAGACCAGGTGAGAACGGTCGTCAGATACGCGGCGGTTTCCGAATCGCGGCCTGGCTTGAGCCAACTTGCCCAGGGCAGGAAGGCGAGAGAGAACAGCAGGAACGCGACCAAGACCAACAGGACCGCGGCGATGCTTTGCTTCACGGGTTGGGTGGCTGCATGAGGATGTCTGTCTGGTGGAGGCCGCGCCTCACCGCCCGTTCGCCTCAACACGCCTCCTGGGTAGGCCCGCGAACACGTGCTCGCTCTCAGCCGGTGTTGCCCGAATCGAAGCGCGCGAGCTTTCTGTAGAGTGTCGAGGGATCGATACCGAGCACCTCAGCGGCGCGAGTCTTGTTTCCACCCTCTGCCCTGAGAACCCATTCGATGTAGGCGCGCTCGATGACCTCGAGCGCTGGATTGACCGGCGTTTCGCCGCTGACGAGGGGCGGAGGCTCGCGCTCGAGCACACGTTTTGGCAGCACCTCGCGGGTGATGGTGTCGCCCTGCACCATGGCCACGGCGCGTTCCAAGGCGTTCTCCAGTTCGCGCACGTTGCCGGGCCAATCGTACTCGAGCAGTGCATTTAGCGCTTCGTCATCTAGGTGCTTAATTTCAGCTTGTTTCCGTGCGGCCAGCAAGTTCAGAAAATTCTCTGCGAGCAAGGGGATGTCGTCGCGGCGCTCGCGAAGCGGCGGCAGCGGGATGTTGATAACGTTGAGGCGATAGAACAGATCGCTTCGAAACGACCCGTGGCGGATCTTTTCTTCCAGGTCGGCATTAGTCGCCGCGATGATTCGCACGTCCACCTTGACGGGCTCGGTCGCGCCGACGGGGACCACCTCGCTGTTTTGAAGTACATGGAGCAGGCGCACTTGGGTAGCCGGAACTGTTTCGCCCACTTCATCCAAGAACAAGGTTCCGCCGTTGGCGGCCACAAACAGCCCCTGCTTGTCGCGCACGGCCCCGGTGAAGCTGCCCTTCATATGGCCGAAAAGTTCGGACTCCAGGAGGCTCTCCGGCAGTGCGCCGCAGTTGATGCTCAGGAAAGCCCCGTCAGCCCGCTCGGACAGTCCATGGATATAGCGAGCGAGGACTTCTTTACCGGTTCCACTCTCCCCGTGGACAAGGACGGTCGATCCGGTCGGCGCAACGGTCTCCGCTACAGAGACCGCCTCGAGAAAGTTGCGACACTGGCCAATAGGTTTGGAGCCGGCCCACCTGTTCCGCCTGCGTATCTCGCTCTTTAGCGTGCGGTTCTCTGTAGTGACCCGTCCGAAGTCCGCGGCCTTGCGAAGGATGGCCAGCAGTTCGTCGTTCGTGAACGGCTTCTGGATATAATAGAAGGCACCCTGGTTTACTGCATCTATCGCAGAGCGCAAGGAAGCCTGTGCGGTCATCAGTACTACCGGGACATCCGGATGGCGCGTCCGCGTCTCGGACAGGACGTCGATGCCGCTCACCTTCGGCATCCTGATGTCGGTCAGAACGACATCTGGTTTTTCTTGCAGCCTCTCGATGGCTTCGGATCCCGAAAGGGCCGCGATGACGCCAAAACCCTCTCTCTTAAGCAGTACGGCCAGGGTCTCAACGAGACTCTCCTCATCATCCACCAACAGGATCGTGGGCTTGGTATCCTTCACGCTGCTTCCTCTGGGTTACGCGTCTTGAGCGCGGACCGACCGGGCAGGTAGACGGTAAACTGGGTACCCGTCCGCGGATTCGACGTTACCATGATCGTGCCTTCGTGCTCCTGGACCGCGCGATGGACGATGGCCAAACCCAAGCCCGTTCCGCCGCGCCGCCTGCTGAAAAATGGATCGAAGATCCTCTTGAGATCCTCTTCGGCGATGCCGGGCCCGTTGTCGCTGACCCGCAATAGAACCGGGTTGGGGATATCCAACTCTTCCGGGACGAAGTCATCACCCTCGCTGAAGACCTCGACTTCGACTTTCGTCTTACGGCCGGGAACCGCGGCCTGAACGGCATTGAGTACCAGGTTGGTCACCACACGATGCAGCAGGTCCTCGTCCCCGGACACCCAGACGGCTTCGGGGTGCAGCTCGGTCTCCAATGTGACCTCGGATCTGTAAGATGGGTGCTGACGTACAAGCTGCGTCGCGTGAACAGCGATCTCTCGCAAGTCCAGTTCTCGGGAACGCTCGACGCGCAGTCGCGCGAAATCGATGAAGTCGCTCAACAGCCGGGCAAGTCGATCCGATTCTTTCAGTATCAGTGACGACAACAATTTGTCGTCGGCATCGGCGTCCTCTTTGAGCTCGAGCTGCTGAACCGAGCTGCTGATCGACGCCAGCGGATTCTTGATCTCGTGGGCCAGGGACGCGGAGAGTTCTGCTACCGCCTCGAGTCGCTCGGTTCGCTGGCGCAGATTCTCCATTCGCTTGACGTCCGAGATGTCGCGCATGATCGCGGTGACCGAAGGTGGACCCTCTCGCCGCTCCAGGATGGCGGTGCTCACACCCACCGGCACGCTCTCACCGTTCTTCCTCACCCGGATCTCGACGCTTGCCACCGGGATTCGGTAGCTGCGCGTGCGCTCGAGTGCCCGCTTGAGTCCGCTCGAGCGCTGTCCAAGTTCCTCCATGACCGGCTTCTCCAGCCACGTCTTGGAATCCAGGGTGAGCAATTGCTCCGCCGCCGGATTCGCGTACGCCAGCCGACCCTCCCCATCCAACGTGAGTACCGCGGTAGGGATATTGCCGAGAATATCGCCCGTGTCCAAGCGAAGCTGTTCGAGCGCGTGCTCTACGGTCGTCAACTCGGCACCGGCCTGCGTCAGCTTGGTGGTGATCAGACCCACCGCCAGCGCCACGGCGGCGAAAATCGCCAGCTGGGCAGCCACGACGCTGTCGATGGTCGTCCCCTGGCCCCAGACCACGTCCAGTATGTAGACCATGCACGCCATGGCGGCGACGAGCAGCCCACCACCCAACGGCAACATCCACGCGTAGGCGGTAATCAGCAGAATGTAGAAGGGTGCGACGACGCTCTCGCTCCCACCGGTCAGGTGCACGACCAGCGTGAGCAAGAACACATCAAACACCGCTTGACCATAAACGAAGTTCGCGCTGGGCTGGGATCGCTTAACGTGAGTGAGCCAGTAGGAGATGGGCGTCAAGATCAGCGTGACGACGAGCGCGAGCGACGTTGTCAACGTCTGGGCCGGCGAGGCGGTCGACCACGCCAGGGCGGCGGCCGCGAAGAGTCCGCCGGCAAGGGCGATCCGCGTCATGTAGACCCAGCGCAGCAGATCACGCCGGCGATCCGCTGTCAACGCGGTCACGACCGGTAGGGCTACCCCGTTACTCGCTCTCTGCTCGGGAGTCTTCGCTCTTATCATGGCTACGGGGTTCGCGCTCGCATACGCACAGTTCGACGCCGATCAGGTTTCGACGGCGGGCAGCAGGTCGCGGGAAAAACTCGGCGGAGCGCATTCGCTTGGTGCGGGAGGGGGCCGTCGCTGGGAAGGATAGTCCTAAGTATTGCAAAATGCAAGACCGGCTCGAGGCTCCGGCGCCTGGCTGAGTGTCCGGGCTTTTGGCCTCCGGCGTCCTGGCCGTGACGGAAGCCAGGCGGGATTGCCTATTGCCGTTCGGCCCCTATCTTCTGGGTCCACCCCTTTCCGCCCGGTCATGGCTACGCTCCCCACACAGCCATAACGGTGTAAGAGGAGAGTGTCTCAAATCACAACGAACGGCGAGCGGCCCAGGCCGAGGCTTGGAGGGCGGCATCGTCTGTGGTTTTCCTCGGCGGGCGTGCTCTGGGTTCTCCTGATCATTGCTGGCCACGCGGTGGTCTATCCTCAGCTCGAGACCTATGCGGGCCCACTGCTCGTGGTCGAACATCTGTTCGGTCTAACGCTAGCACTGGCTCTGATGGGTCTCTGCTTTGCCGTCGGTCGGCGGGCCCTGGCACTTTGTCGAATCGATGCCGATTCGCCGCTGGAGGACCTGGTTTTCTCCACACTTCTAGGCGCCACGCTCATCTCTGTATGCATTCTCGCGCTCGGACTGTCATCGATTCTGGCGATCCCGAGCCTGGTGGGGGTGCTGCTGGTCGGCGTGGCCTTTGGCTGGCGCGAGTTGATCAACCTACCCGACCGCTGCGCCCGAGCCACCGCCTGGACCCTGGAGCAGGTGGCGCATCCGTCGTACGCGTTCATGGCCGTAGCCGTGTTCGTGCTGGCCGCGGTGGTCATGATCGTCCAGTCGTTCGCCCCGCCGACGGACTGGGACAGCCTAATGTACCACCTGCGGATACCGGGGCAGTTCCTCGAAGCGGGCCGCATCTACTGGCCGGAAGACAGTCTGCACATCGCCTGGGTTGGGCTCGTGCAGATGCTTTACATCCCCCTCCTCGCTGCAGGCAGCCAAGCCGCGCCTGCCATCCTGAGCGTTCTCTTCGCATTGATACTCGGCCTGTCCATGTATTCGCTCGGCGCACGGTTCTTTGATAGCGCCACCGCCGGCGTGAGCAGTTCACTCCTTTGGGCGACGACCAGCGTCCTCTTGGTCGCGATCACGGCACGCGTCGACGTTACACACGCGCTTTGGGTTTTTGTCGCTCACTATGCGCTGCTGATCAGCTTGCTGGATCGACAGCGCTTCGCATTCTATTTCCTGGCAGCCGTGCTGCTCGGATCGGCCGTGGGGGTCAAGTATCACGCACTGGCCTACACCCTGGCGCTCAGCCCACTCATCGTATGGGCGGCTTGGACGCATGGCCGTGATCCCGGACGCATTCTGCGGTCACTATTCCTGTTCGGTTCGTTCTTCCTGCTCGCCGCTTTGCCGTGGCTGGCCAAGAATTGGATACTGTTGCAGGCACCTCTGTATCCCTTCCTGGCCGATCGGCTTCTTCCTCCTTGGCTGGCGGAGATCTACGGCAGCTCTACGATCCCCGCAGCTGTGGACCAGGCTGTCTTTGCGGCGTTGAGAACCGCGCGAGCGCCCTTCGACCTCATCCATCTGTTCACGGCACCGATCCGCCTGACGGTTGAACAAGAGGGCGCTTTCTATCACATGAACCTTTTCTACCTGTTGATTCCACTCTCGGTGGTGT
>JBDHAI010000007.1:0-23841 GCA_039588155.1 Gemmatimonadota bacterium
GGCTGCCAATTTTCCTTCTAAGTCTAGTCCTTATGCGCGCTGCAATCGCGGAACAGTTAATTGAGGCTATTCGACAGATGCGTTCAGGAGACTGAGGAGGCGAACAAGTGACCTGGTATTCTCTTGGGCTGATCATCATCGGCTTTGGGGGCGGTTATGCGCTACGAGAGGGATGGCCCAGTTTCGTGCTGTATCACATGGGGGGTTTGGGTGCTGTGGGTCTTCTTGCATGCGCGTCGGCGGCCATCGCAAGGCACAAGGGGTACAATTATTGGCGCGCGTGGTCGCTTGCTGTTATTCTGCCCGCGGTCCTAGGTTTGATCGCTGCTTACCTTGTTCCGCCGGGGGAATACGAGGGTAGACCGGCGGCATGTGGAGGTTCGGTTAGCCTTGCACTTGGGCTGATTCTCGTCGCTGTCTGGGCCCTTGCGAGGCAAAGACGACGCGAGACTGTACTTTCCGATTGAGGCCTAACTTGCGCATGCCAGAGGTCTGGGCTCGCTGCCACATGTTGTTATGTTGTCAAGGAAATTACGATCTGTCTGACTAGGCGTGCAATCGGTTGATAAGTCGCAAGAACAAGCTTCTCTTTACTGCCACTGTTGTCTGTGCAGGGCTCTACCTTGGCAGCGTTGTATGGCGTTGCACAACTTACTATGACGAACACATCCGCTGGAGCGGTAGCGCATACCGCTTGGACAAGGACTATGGATATTTCCCCAAGCCATATGAACTGGCGTACCATTCGCTCAAATATGGAGATCGTATTCCTGTAGTGTTCGACGAGAACGGGTTTCGTGTCCCATCCGGAGAGGAGAAAGAACAGCCCAGCACGTCTGAGTTGCGGATTCTGTTCCTGGGCGGCTCTTTCACCCATGGGTATGGGGTGCCGGCCGAAGAGACCTTTGCCTATCTGACTGCTGACGCATTCGATGCGCTGGCTATGAATGCGGGCGGGTCGGGTTGGGGACTGTCGCAAATGGTTATGCGCGCGCGCGATGTTATCCCGAGACTTAGACCTGATATGGTTGTCGTTCAGTACTCCAACTGGTTGCCGAGCAGATCCTTGAGCTTCTACGCTCCTACGAACTGGGGTCGATCACCCGCACCGTACTTTTACGAATCGGATGGCACTATTGATATACATCAACCTGTGTTTGAGTCCGCAAACTTCAAAGTCCCGATTGCGGAATTTGCAGGGAACGGTTTTCTCGCCTTTGTTTGGCACGTAGGAATCCCACTCTGCCTATATGACGACTATCTGGTACTACGTACTTCAATAAAGCGCCGTTTGGGGCTGCTATCTGCACCCATCACATCGCGACAGAAAGCGGTGGAGTTTGCATACACGGAGATACAAAAACTGTGCACTGCGAACAATGCCAGTATGCTGATAGTCGCGATACCAATAAGTATCGACGACTATCCAAAAGACAGATTAGATGCGTCCTCATGGCGCATAGTGCACACGTTGAAACCTCTCACAGAAAGATTGCCACAACCCACGCAGGAAGCCTGGTCAGCGAGTTACCGAGTGTGGCGAGGAACGCCAGCCGAACTCGTCGACGACCATCCGAACACACGTATGCATGCCGCAATCGCGGAACAGTTGATCGGGGAGATTCGACATATGAGTTCAGGACGCAAAAGAGCCGAACAAGGCGCTGCGCTTGACCGCCATGGGCAAGCCGGTGGACGTGTGACGAGAAAGGGGATGAAATGAGACTGAACGTAAAATCCTCCGCACTGACTTGTGCCATACTATGTGGTGTTGGTCTCTTCTTGGCCACTTGGTGGATAATGATCTTTGACGGTGCTTCCGAAACGCCCACCTTCATCGGGAAGGTCTATCGCGGATATTCCGTGACGCCGGTCGGCAGTGTCATTGGATTGATTTGGGGCCTTGTGGATGGGCTCGTTGGAGGTGCCCTCATCGCCTGGCTCTATAATGCACTGTCGGGGCGTCGTCCAGCCGCGGAAAAGGCATAGAGTCTATCGCCGAGGAAATTCGTGCAGCCAATACGCACCGCGAAAAGGCGTCAGCTCCGTACTGCTGCGAGGGTGGCATGGGCTTCCATATGCTGCTGCGTGTGCCTTGTCACGAATGCCCCCGGTTCCGTTGCCGCTGAACCCGCCGAACTACCGAATGGCGCAGCCGGTCGGTGTGCGGCCGCCTACTTCGACGCGTTCAACACAGGGAACCAGCAGTTGATGCAGTCCTTCTTCGAAGACCATTACGCGCTCTCATCTCTTGAGAGCCACCCACTCGACCGGCGTTTGGCGCACTACAAGCGGCTTCATGACATCTTCGGTAGACTGACCCCTCTGCGGATTGCGCTCAGCCTGGAGCTGCAACTCACATTGCTCGCCGACGCCGCCAAGACGGACAACGTATTGGTGATGCGTCTCCAACTCGAGGAGGAGCCACCTCATCGTCTGGCCTACGTCACGTTTAGCGGGATAGACCACTCCGAGGTCCCGGACGCGTACGTCGCCTATGTGGCCACAAGGGCTGCGCCAATCAATGGGGCGCGGCGAGAGAGCACGATCCAGTCTGTCGCGGACGTGCTTAGAGATATATATGTCTACCCGGAGCTCGGCGCGCGGATGGCGGATACGCTCCTGCGCAATCATGAGGAGGGACGATACGACGACGCGGCGAAGGCGGGAAAGCTTGCGGACATGCTCACGGAGGATGCGCTCGCGGTGTCGAATGATAGACACATATGGGTGGAAGCGCAGAACCCGTTGATCCAGGAATCCACGGACCCCGTGAACCGTCCTGTCGAGGAGCTGCGCCGGGAGAATTACGACTTCCGGAAGGTCGAGGTGCTTGAGGGCAACATCGGCTATATCAAGTTCGACATGATTCACGACGAGAAGGAAGCGCTGGATATCGCCGCCGCGGCTCTCGCCACCGTGGCGCATTGCGAAGCGCTGATCTTCGACATAAGAGACAACATCGGCGGCGAGTGGGGGACGGCCAGCCTTGTTCTCGGGTACCTCTTACCCAGCGGCACGGTCTTTGGCTACATGTACGATCGCGACGGTCGCCGTGTCGAGGAGAGGTCAACGCCTGAAACGATCCCGGGCCAGCCTTTCGATGCTAACGTCCCCGTATACGTTCTGACCAGCAACCGGACCGGTTCTGCGGCTGAGGGTTTCGCGTACACGCTCAAGCACCTGGGCCGGGCAACGATCGTTGGGGAGGTCACGGTCGGAATGGCCCATCCTTCGAAGGAAGTGGTTGTGAACGACTACTTCCGGGTGTCGGTTCCTTTTTTGCGCAGCGAGAACGTGGTCACTGGGACCAGTTTTGAGGGGACGGGGGTGGTTCCTCAGATTGAGGTAGCAGCAGATCGGGCGCTCGAGGCCGCGGTTGAGGATGCGTCGCGCCGAATCGGCGATCACGATTAGTGCGGCAACCTATGAGGAAGTGAGATATGGCACTATTCGAGGACGTAATCCTGTCACACTCGATAGAAATCAGAACGACACCAGAGAAGATCTTTGCTTTTTTTCTGCAACTTGTTGACGACGAAAGCTATCGCGCCTGGCACCCTGATGATCATGTAACCCTTCGCTGGATAAAGGGACAGCCGTGGGAAGAAGGATCGGTCGTATATGCCGAGGAGTACATGCACGGGAAACTGCACAAGATAAAGTTCATTATCACGAAGGTCATTCCAAATCGAAGAATCGAGTTTGCCCCTTCATCCCGCTTTCTGAGAACGTACTTTCCCAGGAACGTATTTGACATAGAACCCAGAGGGGACATCTGCGTTTTCACTGCCTCGGGCCATCTCCGAGTCGGTTGGCTGGTCAGGACTTTTGCAAAAGACAAACTTGAGCGGGGGCTTGCAAGTGTCAGGAAGCACATGGAGGAGGAAGGCGAAAACTTGAAGAGGATAATTGAGTCGCAGGGAAATTGATGAAGAACGCGCCGCCCATGTTGATTGCCCGGGCATTGACGTACTGCTTGCAGGGTCGCATCCATTTCGACAGAGATGTTATTGGGAAGATTATTAATGAAGATGATGATTATGAAATATTTCGAAAGATCGTTCTTGATAGAAGAGAAGGACAACCGAGGGAACCGGGTGCTAGTTTCCGTGTAACGTTTGACTTCGCAAGCATGAGCAGTGCAACAAACAAGAAATTGTCCTTGATACCTATTCCGTTCATTATTGCCCAAGAAGGGTTTCGCTCCAAAACATGGATGATCGGAATAAATACCGGTAGATTTCAGGGATTGTATGAATTCGATACGGTTGAAGCCGCGCAGAGGTACTGGAATTCATTTCCAATGAAGTTGATGAAGCGGCGGTCCATTCCCGAATCGCTGCAACATGAGATTTCAGCGCGAGGAAGCTGGGATGGTGTCTGACGCGCGGGACCGATGGGCTGCCGGCTCAACCTACGAGGACTTCATGGGCCGGTGGAGCCGACAGCTCGCACCGCAGTTCGTGTCCTGGCTAAAGATCCCTGGCCACGTTCACTGGCTGGACGTGGGTTGCGGGACGGGTGCCCTCACCGAAGCGATTTGCAATCACGCCGCTCCGGCGTCGGTCCTGGGGTGCGATCCCGCGAAGCCATTCATCGAGTACGCTCGAGAGCATTCCCGAGACGGCCGAGCCTCCTTTGCGGTGGCGGGAGTGGGCTCGCTTCCCAGCCGCGAAGGCGGTTACGGCAGCGTTACCTCGTTACTTGCTCTGAACTTCTTTCCCGACCCCGAGGCGGCGATCAGCGAAATGCGGTCTCTCGCCGCTGGTCGGGGTGTGGTCTCCGCATGCGTCTGGGACTACGCGGGGAGAATGGAGTTCCTCCGCTATTTCTGGGATGCGGCCGCGGCAGAGGATTCGAGCGCCCGGGAGCTTGATGAGGGCGAGCGCTTCCAAAGTTGTCGCCCTGAGGCCCTCGCAGACTTGTTTCGCGCGGGTGGCCTTAGCGACGTACGCTGCGAGGCGATCGAAGTCCCAACGGAGTTCGCGAGCTTCGAAGACTATTGGCGGCCTCTGCTCGGGGGAACTGGCCCCGCCCCGTCTTACATCGCATCGCTCGACGCTGATCGCCGCACAGCCCTTGCTCGGAAGCTCGAACAGAGTCTCCCGCGGGGCCCGGGCGGAACGATCGCTCTCATTGCATGCGCCTGGGCGGTTCGAGGAACCGCGAACTGAGCGAGGGCATGCGCGTTAGCCGTCCCGTATCGAGCAGCTCGTGAGGGTCGACGGGCGCGGTGGACATTCCTGTCACATTCGCGTAATGTCTTACCAAACACTGCGAAACTGATAACCCAACGCTGCGGGGGGAATCGGGTCCCGATGATTGGGCGCACGGTTTCTCATTACAAGATCATCGAAAAGCTCGGCGCCGGTGGCATGGGCGAGGTTTACCTCGCCGACGACACCGAGCTGGGCCGTCGCGTGGCGATCAAGTTGTTGCCCGCGAATTATGGCGGCGACCCCAGTGTGGCCGAGCGATTCAAACGCGAGGCCAAAGCGGCCGCCACGCTCAACCACCCAAACATCATTACTATCTACGATGTCGGCGTACACAATGGCCGTCAGTACATTGTCATGGAGCACGTCGACGGCGACACGCTCGCGAAAGTGATCGAACGCGGGGACATCACCCTCCGACGCGCGCTCGAGATCGCGTCGCAGATCTTCGATGGACTGTCGGCGGCACACGAAGCGGGGGTCATTCACCGCGACATCAAGCCAGACAATGTTCTGATCGATCGCCAAGGCCGGGTTCGCATTCTGGATTTCGGCCTGGCCAAGCTCCAAGAGGCCACGGTGATCACCGCGGAGGAGTCGACGGTGGGGACGGCGGCCTACATGTCGCCGGAGCAGGCGCGGGGCGCAGAGGTGGATGCGCGCAGTGATCTGTTTTCCGCCGGCGTAGTGCTCTACGAGATGGTGACGGGGCGACGGCCATTCGCGGGTGAGCACCGCGCGGCGGCGCTCTACGCAATCGTTCATGAGGAACCACAACCGCTTGGCCGTTACAGCAGTCAGGCAGGCTGTGGTCTGGAACGGATGGTGGCAAAGCTCCTGGCGAAGGAACCACAGTCGCGCTACCCGAGCGCAGAGGGCGTGCTGGTGGACCTGCGCGCGGAGCAAGGGCGCAGCGGCAAGACGGGGTCGACGCACCCGCGTGAGGCATCTCGTAGGCGTGTGTGGGTCGGCGGGGCGATTGCGGTGGTGGCACTGGTTTCCGCGAGCGGTTGGTGGCTCCGCCAGCGCGGGCGATCGGTCGACCTGGTGACGACGGGCGCACCTGAAACGCCCGCGTTAGCGGAGGGCAAGTCCATCGCTGTGCTCCCGTTCCTGAATATGAGCGACGATCCCAGTAACGAGTACTTCTCAGACGGCATCTCTGAAGAACTGCTGAACCTGCTGGTCAAGATCCCGGAACTGCGCGTGGTCTCACGCAGCTCTGCTTTTTCCTTCAAGGGCAAGGATATGGAGATCCCGGAGATTGCAGAACGTCTCCACGTGGCGCACATCCTCGAGGGCTCGGTGCGCAAGGCCGGCGACCGGGTGCGTATCACCGCGCAGCTGATCGAGGCGGGATCAGACTCGCACCTGTGGTCGGAGACATACGATCGCACGCTCGACGACATCTTCGCCATCCAGGAAGAGATTGCCGCCGACGTGGTGGCGCAACTGAAAGGCACGCTGCTGGGCGAAGCGCCAGAGGTGGAGCAGACAAATGCGCAAGCCTACGCCCTGTGGCTGCAGGCGCGTTACCTGAACAGCCAGAGCACAGCCGAGGGACTCGAAACGGCCATCGATGTGGTTGGGCAGGCGCTGGCGCTGGATCCCAACTATGCCGAGGCCTGGGCTGAACTGGCCCGGACGTACGCGATCAAGGTGAACAAAGGGCTGCTGCCCCAAGACGACGGCTACCGTTTGGCCCGGGACGCGATCAACAAAGCGCTGTCGATCGACCCGGAGCTTGCGACGGCCCACGCCAGCCTGGGCTGGATTGCGATGAGCTACGACGCCGACCTCGGTGCCGCGGCGCGTCATTACGAACACGCGCTGGCGCTCGTGCCGAGCAATACCGAGGTCATCGGCCGTGCCGCGGTACTGTGCAAAAACCTCGGACGCCTGGACGAGGCAATCACGCTGCAGGAATACGTGGTCGCACGGGACCCGGTGGACCCTCGCGGCCATGGGAACCTGGGCAATTTCTATCTCAGCGCCGGGCGCCTGGATGAGGCCATCGCGAGCTACCGCACCGCACTGGCGCTGAGTCCGGGCATTTTCGCTGCCCAGTCTTTGATAGGCACGGCACTGTTGCTGCAAGGGAAACACGAGGCGGCGCTCGCGGCGATGCAACTGGAGTCTCTCGAGGTCCATCGCTTGATCGGCCTGGCCATGGCGTATCACGCGCTGGGGCAACACGTCGAATCCGATGCGGCACTCGGGGATCTGATCGAGAAATACGAACAGGACGCAGCCTTCAACATCGCCTACGTGCTCGCGTTCCAGGGTGAGGCAGATCGCGCTTTCGAATGGTTGGACAAGGCGGTGACATACAACGACCCGGGACTGGCCGACATTGTGAATGAACGGCTCTTCGCCAACATTCACTCCGATCCGCGCTGGCTGCCGTTTCTGCGCAAGGTCGGCAAAGCACCGGAGAAACTGGCGGCGATCGCGTTCAAGGTGACGCTCCCGTATGAGCGGTTCGAGGAACCGCGAACTGAAAGTCCTTCTCGGAGGTGGTGATGAAGGTGTTTGACAATGCGGCAACGAATCGTCGCCAGTTTTTGAAGTTTCTGTCCGGTAGCCCCCTGCTGGCTTACTGCGGCCAGCTAGGCTGTATGCTGGATTCACCGGATACGGTGCCACCACCAGTAGAGCCGGTACCGGAAACGGGCGATATCATCGCTTCTGTTGCCGACGCCATCAGCGTATTCGACTTCGAGAAAGTAGCCCGTCACAAACTGCCGCCCGCCCACTACGGCTATTTGGCCACTGGTGTCGACGACAACGCCACGCTGCGTGCCAACCGGGACGGCTTTGCCAGGATCGAAATCCGACCGCGGCGACTCGTGGACGTGAGAAAGACGGATATGTCCACCGAGCTGTTTGGCGAGCAATGGGACACTCCCATCGTCCTGGCACCGGCCGGTAGCCAGCGGGCATTCCATCCGGAGGGCGAGGTCGCCACGGCCAATGCTGCCAGGACCAGAAGTCATTTACAGATCCTGTCGACTGTCACCACCACCTCGGTCGAGGAGGTGACTAAGGCCCGCGGCGCCCCGGTGTGGTATCAGCTCTCTCCCACATCTAACTGGCAGGTTACCCAAAGACTGTTGCAGCGAGCGGAGGCGGCGGGATGTCCGGTGGTCGTGATCACGGTGGACCTTCCGACCGGGAGAAACACGGAGACATTACGCCGATTCATTCGACTGGATAGCAGAGTATGTACGGACTGCCACACGCCGGGACGAGAGGGGCGCTACCAGCGTAAACCCATGTTTGATGGTCTTGACGTGGGCAGTAAAGAGACCCACGGGGAATTCCGCGAGGGGCTCACATGGGATTTTGTGCGGCGCGTGCAGGAAGCCACCAGCATGAAAGTGGTCATTAAAGGCATTGTGACCCACGAAGATGCTGAACTCTGCTTGAACCATGGTGTAGATGGCATCATCATCTCCAATCACGGCGGCCGTGCCGCAGAAAGCGGACGCGCCACTATCGACTGTCTGACCGAGGTGGTTGCCGTCGTAGATGGACGGATACCAGTTCTGATCGACAGCGGCTTTCGCCGAGGAACCGATATATTCAAAGCCCTGGCGCTGGGAGCCAGTGCGATCTGTATCGGCCGACCCTATCTTTGGGGTTTGGCGGCCTTTGGCCAGCCTGGGGTGGAGACTGTGCTGGATATCCTGCGCGTCGAGCTAGTCCGGACTATGAAACTCGCCGGAGTGACATCTCTGACGCAGTTCAACCGCTCCTTCGTAGAGAAGAGGAGTGGTTAGGCGAAGCTATTCCGACTTCGTCAAGGGCAATGCGAGAACCTGGGAAAGGAGTGAGTTCCACATGTACAAAGCGCGAGCACCAATGCTGTCAGCCTTGGCGGCGCTTGGTCTCATCGTTCTGGCGGTGCTGGCGTACGCATATCCCCCGGCGGTTGGCATCCTCGCGGAGCATCGGTCATGCACCTCCTGCCACATTAGCAATGGTCCATGGACAGATGAGGAGCGCACGATCGTCGACATCCTCGACGCACGGACGAAGCAGTCCCTGAGACTTAGGGACGGCTCTTTCCTTGTCGAGGTACGGCGGGGTGAGAAAAGAACCGTACTCACCGTGATCGGTCGGGGCAAGGAGGAGGCGGAGCCTCCGCGACGTAACGCATGGCTGTACGTTCAGCCCAGCCTCATCGAGAGCGCTACGCTGTCCAAGTTTGCTCCTGGTTGGGACGTGAACCTTCCCATGGCATGCCGGATCGTGGGGGACGAGCTCGAAGGGTACGGGGGTGCGTACATCACGGCTCTCCCCATGACGGTGCGACCTACCGACGCGGCGATGGATAGCGAGCTAGAGCTACAGGTCATGCTCACTCGCGGCGACTCCGTCAAGGGGGCCGTGGAGCAGGGCCTTGTATCGAACTATCTAGTGAGGAAGGTCCGGCTTCGCGTCATCGAGCCGTAAGAAGGGGGCGAACCATCTTGGATATCAAAACGAAGCGCGTTTACGAGGCTGCCGCAGAAGATGACGGCTTTCGTGTTCTCGTCGATCGACTCTGGCCTCGGGGGATGACAAAGGATCGTGTTGGCGCGGACTCGTGGATGAAGGAGTTGGCCCCCAGTACGGAGCTTCGGAAATGGTTTAAGCACGAGACGCCGAAGTGGACGGAGTTCAAGCGACGATACTTCCAGGAACTCGGTCAGAATCCGGATGCAATCGACGAGCTGAGGAAAGCCATAAAGAAGGGCACCGTGACACTGCTCTATTCTGTGCAGGACGCAGAGCGCAATCACGCGGTTGCGTTGAAAGAGTTTTTGACTGGACAGTCCAGCTAGTCTTGCCGTTGCAGCAGACGGCGCCGAGGAGGCCCCAATGATCCGAGTCGGAACCTTCAATCTCAACAACCTGTTCGATCGCTTCAATTTCCACGCGGCGGTGATCGCAAGCCCGCGCGTGCGCGCCACCTATCGATGGCGCCTGGACGCCGGTCGAGACCTTCTACCGCCCCCGGAGGACGGTCCCCTGACGGACGAAGAGGGTGCCGTCCTCATTGAAGGAGAGGCGCCAGTTCGTATTGAACTGAGCCCCCAAGGCCGCGTAGTCCGTCCGAAGCCGACCCGACACCTCGAGGCACTCCTGGCCCGAACCGATCGACTGAACGCGGACGTGCTCGCCGTCCAGGAGGTCGAGAACATCGCCGCCTTGCGTGAGTTCAACTCACGCCTTGATGCGCCGTACCGGTCCGTGGCACTCATCGAGGGCAACGACCCGCGCTTCATCGACGTTGGTGTTCTTTCTCGCCTCCCGATCGGAGGCGCGATCTCACACCGCTGGGTTCCAGATCCGACAGATCCCAACCGCTTCCTTTTTTCGAGGGACGTCATGGCGGTCGAAATCCTCAATCACGGTCGCACAACAGTGATGTTCACCCTGTGGGTTGGGCATCTGAAGTCAAAATTCGTCGATCCCCGGATCACGGACCCCGCGGAGATCACAGCTGCGAATCAGCGAAACGACGCCAGACGTACGCGACAGGCCCAGGCGATGCACGACATTATCGATGGGCACCACTCCGCTAATGATCCCTTTGTGGTATGTGGGGATTTCAACGACCATCCAGGGAGTGCAGCACTTAGCCCACTCTTGCAGGGGAACCTGAACATCCGTGACGTGTTTCACGGCGGTGTCCAGATAGACTTCGAGCGACCTGAAGGTGAGGGGCCGCGGATAAGCAACCCTCAGGATCAGCCCGCTGACGAAAATTGGACGCACCGGCTCAGTGTTTCGAGTGGGCCGGACGTCTACGAGCGGTTCGATCAGCTCTTGCTTAGCCCGAGCCTACAGCCCGGGCAGACTGGGGCCCGGATTCAGCGAAGGACCCACTGGGGGAAGAACAACGCGGGAACAGATCATGATCCCCTGTTTGTGGACCTGAACCTGAACCCTTAGCCGTGAGCGCCTGTCAGCTCAACCATTAGATCCGTCGGCTGTCGAAGGAGAATAGTGCGTACGAAGGACTGGAAGACTCGGTCGTCAGCTACTGCAGTGCTGCTGAGTCTTTGCCTGCTGATAGCGGCAATGGGATGCTCTGACGCCCGCGATGGTTCGATTTCGTCGGCTGAGCTCGAGAGAGTCAAAGCCGCGGATCAAGCCTACGCAACAGCCTGGCTGGCAAACGACAGTGAACAGGTGATGGCGACACTGACCATGGACGCGGTGATCGTGCCTTCGGGTATGCCGGTTATGGAGGGAACGGAGGCGATTCGACGGTTCTGGTGGCCGGAAGGGTCGCCGCCCACGAACGTCACCGAGTTCGCGCTGGTGCAGAGGGAGGTTGGCGGCCACGGCGATGTCGGCTTCGTCCGGGGATCGTTCTCTCTTGGCTTCGAGTATGATGGAAACACGTACTCGAGCGGAGGGGAGTACCTTTCTCTCTTACGGCGGGCGAAAGACGGCTCCTGGAGGATATCGCATCGTATGTGGAGTGACCGCCCGCGGGATACGGATGATTCGTGAACGTAAGTAGGAGAACAAGGGAGGTCGAGATGATATCACGAGTCCTGGGAATCATAGCCCTGGCCATAGCGATCGCTTTCGGAAGCAACGTCTACGCTGATCCACCGGCAAGCGTCGGCAAAACCTTCGACAAAGTCGTCGCCGCAGTGATCTCCGGTGATCGAGACGCCTTTGTCGCGCTCTCGACCCCAGCGGTCAAGAGCGGCTTTACTCCCGAGCTCATGAAGTCCATTCAAGGCACCCTCGGCAAACGTCTCGAAGCGGGGTACTCGGCGGAGTATCTATGCGAGCTCAATCAGGCGGGTTTGAAGGTTCACCTCTGGAAGGTCTCCTTCCGGGACGGTGGCGACGACGTGGTCGTGCGAATTGCGATGCAGAAAGACTCTGTGGCTGGGTTCTTCCTGCAATGACGGCCTGAGGACACGGCACGAATCCGAGGTTGCTCGATATGAAGACCTTGCTCATCCTCGCGGTCGCGTATCTCGCCGGCGGTGCCGCATCGGCGGGTAGCCAGACGACGGGACGCGAGCCCATCGTGGGCGGACCGTGTGAAGGCTGCGAGGCGGTCTTCCAGGGGCTTCCCGCCCACCTCTCGGCCGCGGCGAGGATCGCGCCGCGGGGAGAGCCCGGCGAGCCGATGCGGATAGAGGGAAAGGTGGTGCATCCAGACGGCACCCCGGCAGCCGGGACGATTGTCTACGCCTACCACACCAACATCGATGGCATCTATCCGCGCGACGAGAAGCTTCGCGGTCAAGCGGCTTACCGGCACGGAGTGCTCCGCGGATGGGTCGTAGTCGGCGAGGACGGCAGGTACCGGTTCGACACGGTGCGACCGAGCGGTTATCCGGGCTCTGGTATCCCACAGCATGTTCACATGCATGTGATCGAGCCGGGCCGCTGCACTTACTACATCGATGGCATCGTGTTCAGGGACGATCCTCGACTGACACCGGACAAGCTCGATCAATACACTCGCGGTCGGGGCGGGCTCGGCGTCACGACACCACGACGTGACCAGGACGGCACTTGGCTCGTCGAGAGGGACATCATCCTAGGTGAAGGCGTCCCGGACTACCCTGCGCGCGCCAGGGGCCCTGTCGAGCACGTCTACGCCACTCACGGTGGCGTTGACCTGAAAGCCTATGTGTTCTCGCCTGCGGCGGAAGCGTCGAACGAGCGGAGACCGGCTATCGTTGTCTTCCACGGAGGTGGCTGGCATATCGGGTCACCGGAGTGGGCATTCTCGAGGGCCAGGCACTTTGCCGAGCTGGGAATGGTCTCGGTGTCGGCGCAGTACCGCCTATCGGACCAGAAGTCCGCGACACCGCTGGAAGCCATGGCGGACGCGCGAGCGGTCATTCGCTGGATGCGATCGAATGCGGGGACTTTGGGTATTACCTCAGATCGCATCGCCGCGTACGGGTGGTCCTCGGGCGCGCATCTGGCGACATGTGCCGCAATCTTCGATGACTCGCCGGGAGATACTATGGTGAGCTGCGCTCCTAACGCATTGATCCTCTTCTCGCCCGCCGTGTCCCTCGAAGGTGACAGCTGGCCCCAACGGCTGCTGGGATCGAGGGCGAGCGTCGACGAGATCTCGCCGGACATGCACGTTCGCGGGGGATTACCTCCCACGATCATCCTGCAAGGGCGTACGGATACCGTGACGCCTCTGGCCGGCGTGCAACGCTTCTGCGACCGCATGCGCGCCGCCGGCAATCGGTGCGATCTTTACGTCTATGAAGGTGTCGGTCACTTGTTCACGCCAGCGAGTGAGCCCGATGATGGACAGCCGAATCCGGACCCAGAGGTGCAGGCCGCTGCGTACCGCGAGGCGGATGAGTTCTTGGCAGCACTTGGATTCATTGGGCGGGAAAGGTAAGTCATGACTCGTCTCGTCTTCACGTGAGCTTCACACGAGCAGGGAATCTTAACGCGAGCTTCACATTCAGTTCATTAGCCTTTCACCTAGCCTGTGCATCATACGCGGCGACGCACGAGGGATGCGTCGTCAACCGTATCAAGAGCAGTAGTCCAAAGAGGAGGACTCCATGAAGCACTGGACGCTGTGGGTCGGGATCTGCGCGATCGCCATGATGGGTGCCACCGGGCTCAGGGCCGAGGAACTGCCGCCGGCCCTCAAGGGCCTCAAGGTTCACTCGCTGGTCTACCTGTCCGGTCAAAATGGCGAGGACGCAGCCGGCGAGGACAACAGCCAATTCCTGGTCAAGCGCGGCTACATCGACATTCGCAAGAAGATGACGCCCTATTTCTCGGCCCGCATCACGCCGGATGTCCACCAGGTCGCGAACGGCGACCTCGGCGTGCGACTCAAGTACGCCTACGGGCTCTTCAACTGGAACTGGGGCGGTCTCGTCCAGAAGCCCTACGTGGAGTGGGGCGTGGCGCACATGCCGTGGCTGGATTTCGAGGAGCACATCAACCTATTCCGCATGCAGGACACCATGTTCATGGAGCGCAACGGGCTCTTCAACTCCGCCGACATGGGGGTCCTGTTCGGTGGCAACCTCGGCGGCGACATGCCCGACGATTTCAAGAAGAACGTCCAGAGCCACTATGCGGGCCGCTGGGGCTCGTTCGGCGTCGGCGTCTTCAACGGCGGCGGCTATCACGCAACGGAGACGAACACGAACAAGGCGCTCGAAGGACGGCTCACCATCCGTCCCGTCCCCGACCTCGTTCCAGGTCTGCAGGTCTCCGGTTTCGGTATCGTCGCCGACGGTAATCAGGGCGGCGCGACGGGAATAGCCGTTCCTGACATGAACGTTGCCGCCGGCATGATGAGCTACGAGGGCCGCCGCGTTGTGGCCACCGCGCAATACGAACGTGGAGAGGGTAACCAGAAGGGCACCGCGGCCGACACGCTCGGCAACGCTCTGCCGCACGAAGGTTACTCCGTGTTCGCCGAGGTACGTCTCGACCGCCGTGCCCGGTTCAGCCTCATCGGCCGTTACGATTGGTTCGACAACGACCGCGACGCCGACAGCGCCGCCGCGGACGTCACGAAACGCACCATCGTGGGGTTCGCCTTCCAGTTCCACAAGGGCAACTACTGGGTGCTGGACTACGATCGCCTCGAGCACAGCGTTGCGGGCCTGAAGACCGAACACCGCGTCCAGGTGACCCTGCAGGTCAAGTACTGACCGTGTGCGGGCTGTCCCGGTAAGGCGTCGCCGTGGTGGAGCGCTCCCGCTTCTCCAGCTACGGCGGCGCCATGTTTGCATTGCGTCGAGTGTAATGCCGAAGGCGACGACATAGAACGCCCGGGCGTTGACAGACACCGCGTTCCTTGCCTATACTTCCTACGAAGAGACCCCATCCGGACAAGGGAGCTCGTAATGACGATCCGCTCGTGTCGGGCAGGCCCTAGCCCCCGAGCCGTCCCGTTCCTTCTTTCCGAACCTGCGCCCCGGTATCGCACGCGTACACACGCCCGTCCCATCCGAATCCACTCCGCTCCTCGTGAAGGTTCGCCTCGCCGTCGGCATGCGGGGTTGCACGTGCGCGACCGAGAAAGGAGGTGAAACGATGAAAGCGGGGATCTTCTTTACAGGATCAGGCCCAATACTCGTCCTGACTTCGTACGATTCACTCTCGGAACCACGCCTTGTCGAGAGGTTTCAGGCGAAGGGCATCAAGAAGTTTGTTGCGTATGAGGTGCCTGTTGAGGTGGTCAGGCAGAAGTATGGGGCCCACTACGATATTGTCATGAGCGATCTCAAGCAGGAGGATGACCTGCGCGTCATGGACTACGACGGTCATCATGTCTTCTATAGCTTTTCCTTTGAGGAGTTTGGAGAGCCAATCTACCACGAGGCGTAAGCGAGGTCCGATGCAGCCTAGGAGCGGTGTTCCTAAAACACGCTGGTGCGCGTTCGCGACGGCGGCACTTGCGCTCGCACTTCTCTGGTTGATTTCCGCGCCGGGATGCGGAGACGACTCGACGTCCGTCTCGAGTCAGAGGTACTCTGAGCGTTCAGATAGCAGCTTCGCAGTCGGCGATTCCAGTGTTCTGGAGGTCAACAACTTCGCGGGCAATGTGGACGTGCTGCCAGGTAATCCCGGTGAGGTGCGCGTCGTGGTCGAGAAATGGGCGGGGCGCCCAGGAGACCTGGGCCGGATAGAGGTCGAGATGGTTAAGTTGCAGAGCGGTGTGCGCATTGCCACGACCAATCCCTCCGACCTCGGCAACGTTTCGGTCGACCTTGAAATAACGGTTCCGCCGGATACGCGGCCGATGCTGCAAGACGGAGCAGGTGGAATAAGTTACAGGGGGCGAGCGGAAGGGGAGTGCCGTTTTGCGGTAGCCGCTGGGAGTATCACCCTTGAACTGCCAGCGGACGTCAACGTAGAAGTGCACCTGTCCGTGGGCGCTGGCACCATCCACGTGGACTTTCCCGTGGATGGGCAGGTGAGCGATCATGTTATCGATGGGATCATCGGAACTGGAGCGGACGGGAGGATCGAGGCGCAGGTAGGCGCGGGCAGAATCATCGTGATTCGTCAATAGGGACCAATAGAATGAGAACTGAACTACGATTGATTCTCATATTCTCCTTCTATGCACTCTCGTTGATTCCCATATCGATACATTCACAGGGAACTAATCCTGATCAGATTTCCGTTAATGGAAACGTATTTCCTCTTTACCCCAAGACATTTGATCAAGCACCAGATATTCCTTCCCCATTTACAACAGAAGAGGGAATGGAGCTTTTGCTTTGTCTTACAACTCGTGAACAATATGCACTCATACCGGTTACGGTCGAAAATGGGAATCCTCTGCATTACAGCAGGAGAATTGGGAGGCGATTTGGCAAAGACCAACAACTTCAGGTGAATTCCGGAGATTTTCCGTCGTTAGCTAGAACCGGCCTCCATTTGGAAGCGGAATTGGACAAAACGGATATGATAACGGGCATTCCTGTTTCAGCTATCACGTGCATTGGTCGGCCCAAAGGGTTTTCATGGGCAGGTTTTATGGCTGACGATGAAGACATCGTCTCTGTCTTGAAGGGCGATAACTATGTCGTCACACAAATGGGGCTTACACATCCAGGAATGGCCAAACCTCTATTTCATGTCTGGAATATTGTCTTGAAGGAAATGGAATTGGGAGCGTTCGAGAGATTCTCTAGCATTCAACACTTCTTCTACAATGGGGGAAAAGTCATACTCAAGGCAGAAGGGACAAAGGGATGGCAGATATCCATATTTCAAGATGAGATCCAGGGAATGTTTGATTTGCATATACGCCATGAGATGTCTCATGCAGAAAGATCGTTTCTGAAAGAAAGGTATCCCGATCTTTCCACTCAGCAGACATCGGAACTGGAAGAGAAGCTGTCCAGCATTCACTTTAGCGAAATGGTGCCGTATTACATCATGCGTTATGGTTTTTATGAAGGTCATACTGACTATAGGAGCGACCCAATAGCCATCGCATACATATTCGGCCTAAGAAGTATAGAAGAGATTGAAGAAGCGTTTCAGGGGGAGCTATATAACACCATGACAGATCACTTCATCGAGTGAGGGTGGTTCTTTCTACAATGGCAGGTTAAAGAGAAATGTCAGAGTCAGACGCGGCTATTAAGAGATCGGGGCGCTATAATCCGAATCGGCCCTGGATGCCAACGGTGGCAGGTATCCTGGAGATCTGTGCCGGGGCCTCGAGTCTGATCGGCAGCGCGGTACTTGCATTCCTGGCGTTGGCGGCCCGGAGCGTTCCACGCGGCGTGTCAGAGCCGGTACCGGAGTGGCCGTTCGATGTGGGGTTCGCAATGTTCCTTGGTTTGGCGACGCTGCTGGTTGTCCTCGGAGTGCTGGCGTTGATTGGCGGAATCCACGCCCTGCGAGCCGCACGTGGATTCTGGCCGATAATCGGCGCAATTGCGGCCACACTATCATGCTTCCCGCTGGGGATTGCGGCGATCGTGCTGACCGTGATGAACGAGCACGGGCTACCGTCTGCTGGAACGGCTGGCAGACGGGACGAGTGAACGATCGGGGACATAGGTAGCAGCTGCAGCCGACGGGCCGCCAGCTGCGCGCTTGGAAGCTGGGTGGTCAGAAGGAATTATGAATCTCTTCTTAGTGCGGCACGGTCAAGCGAAGAGCGAAGCGGAGGATCCAGCACGGTCATTGAGCAATGCCGGGGCGGAAGCTGCCAAAAAAGTGGCAAAGTGGCTGGGTGGGTCAGAAGTCAAAGTGAATGAAATCCGCCACAGCGGGAAGAAGCGCGCCGAGCAGACAGCGTCAATATTCGCCGAGCACCTTTCGCCGCCGCAGGGCCTCGTGGCGGCCTCCGGCCTCAACCCAATGGACGACGTCCGTCGCGTAGCGAATGAACTCAGAGAATGCCAAGGTTCTTTGATGATCGTGGGTCATCTTCCGTTCCTGGGCCGTCTGACGGGACTCTTGGTCGCTGGAGATCCAGGGCGCGAAGTCGTTCGATTTCGGAACGCCGGCGTGGTGTGTCTTCAGGAGTACGAAGGTCGGTGGAGCGTTGAATGGGTGATGGTGCCGAGTCTCGTAAGATGAGGTTGGATTGAGCACGCCGTATGAACCTGAAAACCCCCAAGAGGATTGCGAAGATCGGTGGAGTCTTGATTGCGTTCAGCGGCGTTGTGAACGCGGTGCTCGGAGCGCGAATAGGAGCTGTCCTGTACGATGCCTATCCCGGAGGCAGGATGGGGCACGTCGGAATCATCGCTGGCGCGGCCGCGGTTGTGATCGGGCTCATCATCGTTTTCCTGATCACTCCATTTTACGAACGGGCCAGCCGCTGGCTCGTCGTGCTCGGGGGAGTCCTGACGATCGTACTCGGGCATCTCGGGGCCATTGCTGGAGCTATCTACATCGGCACGGTCGGAGTGGCACTGTGCTACATTTCCGGAATTTGGGTAATCGTCGTCGCAGCGTTTGGATCTAGACGTATTGGACGGGCACGAGATGCCCAGTGAGGTGAGATCATGAGACGAAGCAAGCTGACTCAGTTACTTTCAATGTGTTCGATCTTGTGCCTGGTTCTCCTCGGGTGCTCCGACGAGAGCGCGCCGCCTCCCAGCAGTCCCCTCACGTCGGATGCGGTCGAAGTCACCGGCGAAGTGGCATTCATCTACGACAATGTGCCGGCGGACGGGGGCGCCTTCATCGATCTCAAGCTCGAGGACGGCAAGAGCGAACGTCTCTTGTTCGCGCCCTTCTACTGGGGCGATGACTCGGAGGAGAGGTGGCAGCTGTACGGAAAGATAAAGGAAGTTGAGCTCGGGGATCGCGTGAAGGCGGTGGGGCAGAGAACCGAAAGGGGCGTCGAACTGGAAGACATTACGATCCTGGACCGCTGAGCGTAAGTATCGGACTGTTTCACTGGCATGGTAGACCGCGCCGAGCTGATCGTTGTCGTCGTGAATCTGGTCCTGGGCCTGAGCTGCGCCGTGCCGCTTGCGAAACGACTGGTCAGGCTGGGGCATTCACGCTGGCAAGGAGCGGGCTCGTATCTAATGCTCCTGACGGTCTACTTCGTCGAGTCCGTCGGGTTCATGGCCGGAATGGCGACGAACGGGCCAGGCATCGTGCTGGCGCTGGTGTGGGGTCTCATCTTTGGATACTGGATCCGGGGGAAGGCAACCCAACCCGGGGACGTGGTGACCAGCGCCGCCTTCCTGGCGCTTTACTCGAGCTTGCCCGCGGTGTCTCTGCTCTCGGTGCCGATCGTGATGCGGCTCGGCGGGTGGTCGGTGCTCTCGGTCGAATCTGGAGCGCGTTTCGGCGTGCCAACGATGGTTCCCTGGCCGGCGAACACGATACTGGGCTTCTGCGTTCTGGTGGCCGTCGTCGCCGTCATACTCAAGGGTGCGATCACGACTGGCGCTGTATACTTTCTGTGCCGCTCGGGAAGAAGTCTGAGACACGGTCACTGATGAATTAGAGGAACCGATACTGCCCAACATCATGAGAGGGGACGATCACCGTGGCGTCACGGCGGGGCGAAAAGGTGGGGTGGATTGGAGGCTGGTCGGGCGGTTTTCTCTGGGTGCTGATCCTGTCCTGCGTGCTCTTGTTCCGCGGACGGACGCTGCAGGCGGGAATCGGGTTCGGCATCTTTGGCCTGGCGGAGGTGCTCATCGTGCGACTGGCGCCGTGGCGCCATCCCGTGAGTCGCTACCGCAACCTCATGTGGCCGGTTTACGCGATGCTCGCGCTCGGTATCGCGTGGGGAGCATGGTCCATGGGGGGCACCCGGCATCTCGGACTGAGCTGGTGGTCGCTGCTGCTCCTCATGCCCATACTGCTTCCGTTCTGGACGGCCGGCAGCAGACGTTGGAGCGATGTTGCCGCTGATGGCGCGTTGAAGTGAAGCGGAGCCAAATGACACACGCTGACTACCTCGCCATGCAACAGGCCGTTGTCGACGGCGACGTCGAGCGCGCGCGGCACCTCGCGCGCGCCCTCGTCGATTCGGGATCCGATCTGCTCCCGGCCGTCGAGCAGGGCTTCGCCGCCGGCATCCGGCGCGTGGGCGACCTGTGGGAAGAGGGCGAGTACTTCCTGCCCGAGTTGGTGCAGGGCGCCGAGGCGATGAAGGCGGCTATGGAAGTGATCCGTCCCGCGCTGGGCGCGGCCACGGGCGAGCAGCAGAGGAAGGGGCGGATCGTCATCGGGACGGTCGAGGGGGATCTGCATGATATTGGCAAGGGGTTGGTCGCCGTGCTTCTGAGTGCGAACGGCTTCGAGGTGCACGATCTGGGATCGAGCGTGCCCGTCGCGGTCTTTCTGGAGAAGACGGCCGAGCTCGACGCCGACATTGTGGCGGCGTCGGCACTCCTGACGACAACCATGGAAGAGCAGGCCCGCCTGGCCGAAGCGGTGCGATCGATGGACGGCGACCGGCGGCGGCACGTGCTCTTGGGCGGCGCGCCGACCTCGCGCGCGTGGGCCGAGCGGCTGGGTGCGCGTCACGCGGAGAACGCGCTGGAGGCGGTCGCGGTCGCCGAGGGGTTGATGGCGTGAGCGAACAGACGCGGCCGGCCGGGCGCTCGTTCGACGAGCGCATTCGCGAAGGCGGGGTGGTCCTCCTCGACGGGGGCCTGGGAACGGCCTTGATGGCGCGCGGCCTCCCGCGCGGAACGCCGCCCGACCTGTGGAACCTGGAGCGTGGCGAGGATGTGAGCGCGGTGCACCGCGCCTACGTCGAGGCGGGCTCCGAGGCGGTGCACGCCAATACCTTCGGCGCCAATCCCATCCGTCTGGGCGCGTTCGGCCTGGAACGGGATTGCGAGAGGATCAACCGCGCGGCGGTGGCGCTGGCGCGGGCGGCAAGGCCGCGGTTCGTGCTCGCCGACGTCGGCCCCACCGGCGAGCATCTCCCGCCGGTGGGAAAGGGAGACCTGGCGCAGTGGCGCGCCGCCTTTGAGCGGCAGGCCAAGGCGCTCGCCCACGCCGGCGTGGACGCGATGCACGTCGAGACGATGACCGACCTGCGCGAGGCGAGGGTCGCGCTCGCCGCGCTGCTTGCGGAAGCGCCGGGGATTCCGGTCCTGGTCTCGTTGACGTTCGAGCGCAAGAAGCGCGGGTTCTTCACCATCATGGGCGATCCCCTGGTGGCGTCGCTGCGCACGCTGGCCGCAGACGGCGCGGCGGCGGTGGGCGCGAACTGCAGCATCACGAGCGAAGAGATAGTCGCACTCATGGACGAGGCGGCCGGCGGCGTGGAAGCGCCGCTCGTCCTGCAGCCGAACGCGGGCTCGCCGGAGATGGCGCCGGACGGTTCGTTCCGCTACGCGCAATCGCCCGGGGCGTTCGCTGGCGACATGGCAGCGGTGGCGGCGCGCGGCGCGCGTCTCGTCGGCGGTTGCTGCGGCACCGACGAACGCTTCATCGCGGCGCTCGCCGAGCGTCTCGATCGTAGCGGGGAAGCGTGATGCGCCGTCGGGAACCGAACGTGCCGATCGCGTTGCCGCTCACCATCGAGCGCGAGGAGATCATCCATTTCCTCGGTTATCCGAGCGGCGGGCGCGCGCCCGAGCGCATCGAGGCGCTGCTCGCCCGGACGCTCGCCGAGGCGCGCGGCCTCGCGCGCGCCCGTGGTGTCTTTGTACCGCTCCCAGTCGAGCGCGCCACGGAGGTCGGCCTCGAGCGGATCGACGCGACGGGACTCGTCATCGGCATGGTGACGGTCGGCGATGGCATCGAGTGTCGCGCGGCCGAAGCGCTCGAGCGCGGCGCGGCGACGGAAGGCCTCCTCCTCGACGCAGCCGGCAGTGCCGCGGCCGAAGAGGCGGCCGACCGGCTGGGCGCGATCATCTCGGGTGACGAGACGGCCGAACCGCGCCACGTCTCCTGCCGGGTGAGCCCGGGCTACGGGCGCTGGCCCATCGAGGCGCAGGCATCGCTCTTCGAGCGGCTGCCGCACGAGGCGATCGGCCTGACGCTCCTGCCCTCCATGCTCATGGTGCCACGGAAGTCGATCTCCTTCGCCATGTGGCTCGGCGCCGACGCGCGGCCCATCGCCGGCCTGGCCGGCTGCGCGCGCTGCCGGCTCGAGCGTTGCCGCTATCGACGGGAACCCATGTCGGAGGAATCATGACCGAATCGAGGCGCTTGCTTGAGTTCCTGCATGCGGACGAGGTGGAGCGCATCGTCGCGGATGCGCGTCGCGTGCTCGCCGCGACCGGCGTGCGGGTGGAGAACAACGAAGCGCAGCGGCTGCTCGGCGCGGCCGGCGCCAGCGAAGCCGAAGGGAGGCTACGGATCCCGGAGGGACTCGTGCAAAGCGCGCTCGCCTCCGCCCCCGGGCGCGTGCGTCTGTACGACCGCGACGGCAACCTCGCCCTGGACCTGGGCGGCGCGCGCGTCCACTTCGATCCCGGGTCCGCGGCCGTCAATGTCATCGACTCCGTGACCGGGAGACGCCGACCCATCACCAGCGGCGACGTCGTGAACCTCGCCCGCCTTGTCGATCAGCTGCCCGACTACGCCGCGCAGTCGACGGCGGTCGTCCCCGGCGACGTGCCCGCGGAGATCGTGGACCGCTACCGTCTCTACCTGGCGCTCCGGCACGGGCGCAAGCCGATCGTCACGGGGACGTTTCGCAACGACGGATTCGCGCCGATGCGGGCGATGCTCGAGGCGGTCCGCGGCGGTAGCGAAGCGCTCGCGCAGAAGCCGCTGGCGATCTTCGACTGCTGCGCGAGCTCGCCGCTCACATGGTCGGACCTCACCTGTCAGGCGCTCCTGGACTGCGCGCGCGGCGGCGTCCCCGCGCAGGTCATCGCGGTCCCGCTAACCGGCGCCACCGCTCCGGTCACACTCCGGGAGACACTCGTGCAGCACTGCGCGGAGAATCTCTCCGGCCTGGTGATACACCAGCTCGCCGCACCGGGAGCACCCGTCGTCTTCGGCGGCGCCGCCTCGGCGTTCGACATGCGGCACGGCACCGCCGCCATGGGGGCGATGGAGACGATGCTGCTCGCCGCCGGGTACGCGCAGATCGGCCGCCACCTCGGGCTCCCGACGCACGGCTATCTCTGCGTCTCGGACGCCAAGACCATCGACTACCAGGCCGGACTCGAGAGCGGCATGGGCGCGCTCGTCGGCGCGCTGGCCGGCGTCAACATGATCTCGGGTGCGGGGATGCTCGATTTCCTCCTGACGCAATCCCTCGAGAAGCTCGTCCTCGACCACGAGGCGTGCGGCATGGCGCTTCGCGCCGCGCGCGGCGTCGAGCCAGACGGCGGCGACGCGGCCGCACTCGTCGCCGACGTCGTCCGCCTCGGCGAGTTCCTCTCGCACGCGCACACGCGACGGAACTGGCGGCGCGCGCTCACCGTGCCCTCGCGCGTCGTGGACCGCGCCAGCTACGGCGACTGGGAGGCGGGCGGCGGCAAGTCGTCAAAAGCCCGCGCGGCGGCCGAGGTCGAGCGCGTGCTCCGTGAGGCGACCCCAACCCCGCTCCCCGCGGACACCACGGCCGCACTCGACGAGATCATGCATCGCGAGGCGGCGGCGTGGAACCTTCCGAAGCTCCCGGCCGTATGAGCAGCGAACGCGACCGAAGAGAATACGAGGAGGAAGAGACATGTTC
>JBDHAI010000008.1:0-21747 GCA_039588155.1 Gemmatimonadota bacterium
GCGATGAAGCCCTTCGATCAGAGCTCGTGGTGGGACCGGATCCGTTTCCCGTTCACCCATCGCACGATGTGGGACGTCCGCAATAAAACGTTCGGCGAGGTGCTCGACGATCACGTCGCTGATCCCACCGTGCGCTCGATCCTCTCGACCTTCTGGGGCTACTACGGCCTGCCACCCTCCAAGCTGTCGGGCTTCTACTACTGCATCGCCACCGCCTCGTACCTCCGCTTCGGCGGCCACTACATCAAACAACGCTCGCAGGACCTCAGCGACGCGCTGCTGGCGGCCGTCGAAGCGAACGGCGGCCACGTTCTGCTCGGCACGCGGGCGACGGGAATCGCGTGACGATTTCCGACGGCCGGCTCTTCGAGGCGCGGGCCGTCATCTCGAACGCCAACGTTCCCGCTACTGTCGAGATGCTGAGAGCGGGAACGGAGCCAAGCACGTTCTCCGACGAGGCCGAGGAGTACTTTGGGAAGCTCGAATCGTATCGGCCTTCCCTCTCCACCTTCCTCGTCTGGCTGGGGCTCAACCGGGAGATCCGCGGCGAGATCGAGGGCTACGAGATCTTCGTCCGAAAGGACTACGACGTAGAGAAAGCCTACGAGGCCAGTCTCGTCTGCGATCCGGCGGAGAGCGATTTCGGTGTCACCGTCTACGACAACGCGTACGAGGGCTACTCGCGTCCCGGCAGCTCCACGGTAGGGCTCATCATGCTGAGCGGCTACGAGCCGTGGAGGCGCTTCGAGTCCGACTATTTCGCCGGGGACAAGGAGGAGTATCTGAAGGAAAAGGAGCGCATCGCCCGGACGCTGATCGAGCGGGCCGAAGCGCAAGTGATCCCGGGACTGAGCTCGATGATCGAGATCATGGAGGCCGCGACGCCGCTCACCAACGTCCGCTATACGCGAAACCCCGAAGGCGCCATCTACGGCTACGAGCAGGTGCTGGAGAACTCGTACATGACACGGCTCCCGAACACGCCGCCCTTCAAAGGCCTGTTCTACGCGTCGGCCTGGACCAACCCCGGCGGCGGTTACCAGCCTTGCCTGCAGTCCGGCGTCGACGCCTCCGCTGTGCTCCTTAGGGATTGGGGCGTCGAGCGTTCCAGCTGAAGCGCCCGGCTGCGCACAGCACTACCGTCGTAAGAAGGGCTCCCGATTCTCGGGAGCCCTTCTCCTTGCTCACAGAAGGCACGGTCGTCACCGCAACCTTCCGACTACTGTCAGAGGTTACGGGATGTACGGTTCGTACACACCGAACGGACCGGGCTGCTCGCTGTTGCCTTTGGCTCCTTTGCCCAGCCCTCTGATGGTGAAGGCGCCGTCGAGTGTTCCGCTGAAGCAGATATCCTGAGGATCCCCGCTACACAGCGGATGCTGAATCTCGTAGAAGTAGAAAGCTGGGTTACCGTCAACGTAGTTGAGCTGGAACGCTCCGGTACCGTCCGCGGTGCCGCCAGCGTCAACATCGTCAAACGCACAGAAAGACTGTCCCTTGGGGCAGTTGCCCTGGGCCCAGTACTGGTCGCTGAACTGGGAACCGACCGCCGCGGTTCCGTCCACGACCCAAACGTCATCACCCTCCGTCAGCTGAGCGGCACCGCTGTCGTTGAGGTAAAACGTCAGCGTGTTCTCCTTCAGCGAGGCGGTCTCGTCCACCGGGATCAGCACCGCCAGATACAGATTCCCATCGGACTGCATCTGGAACGCGAGAGCCGGCTTCTTGCCGCCGCCCACGTTCGCTTCGAATTCGATGGGAGGCTCTTTGGCGCAATCCCATTCGCCGGGGCTGAGTACGCCGTCGACGCTGGCACTACCCTGACCGGGTGAGCACGCCGTCGCCGTGAATGTCACGTTGACCGGCGGTGAGGGCAGTGGGATCGGCGTCGGTGTGCTGAGCGGCGAGCCCAGCGCGTAGTGCGAGTAGGGGCCCGTGCCCGCCAAGATCTCGCCATCGACGTCAAAGCTCCACGCAGCCCCTGTTACGCCGATGCCAAAGCCGCCGGCATCCACGAAGACCTGGCCCGGCTGGCTTGGCAGCGTCAGGCAGACGCTGGCGTCGCCGCTCGGCCCGGTGACTACGGTGAGCTCGGTGGCCGCGCCTGCGCTACAGCTATTGTCGGCCGCCGGGAGGCTCAGCCCTCCCACGCCCGGCAGCGAGAACGTGACTTCGGCGCCGGCGCTGGCCTGAGCCACCGAAGAGCGCGAACCGTCCGGATCCCAGTACGCCTGCGGCACGAGGTCGGTCACGTTCACCGTTAGAGGCTCGGGCAGCGTCGTGTTCACCAAACCTGTCTGCAGATCACCAGAAGCGATCGCCTCCGACGTCGCATCCACCCAGACGAAGTCGCTGAAGCTGGGAACGTCGCCCCCTTTGAGGCTCTTGTGCTCGGCATAGGCCGGTTCAGCGTGGAAAGGACTCAGCCTGCGCCAGGCCTGATGCACCAGATTCTGGAGCGGCGACCCAGGCCCCTGACACTCGAGGAAGTCCACGCCGTTCACTACCGTCGAAGCGGGTTTCAGCGTCCTGACAAAACCGGGATTCGTCGCGTCGTCCGTCTGGGCGAGGACCGGATGGAGGTTCTCGCTGTCGGGAATCTCAGGACAGATCCCGACGATCGCATTGAGGTCGATGTCAGGATCGTTCAGCTCCGGGATCGTCCGAACGGTGAAGCAGCCGGGGTATTGCGCCAAGGCCAGGCCGCTAATGAAGTCCACGCGGCCGTCGGCATCCGGCGTGCAGTTGAGGGTCCGCCCATCCGCAAGCGTCACCTCGCCCTGAATGAACTCGGGGATGACGAGAACGTTGTCGATATCCGGGTTGCCCGCCGGGATGAAGACGCCCGCAAACGGGCCGGCATTGCAGGCGCGCCCGACGTCGTTGTTGTTGCCGTCATCCCCGCCGCTCGTCGAGTACAGGCACTCGCCGCAATTCTCCGGGTCACCGCCGATGCAGAGCGCGCCCTCCTCGATCCGGGCCTTGATGTTGATGGCGTTACCGATCTTGAACGGGAAGAACTCCTCGAGCTTGGGAGTGCTACCCGCCGGAGGCGAGGCCTCGGGGTCGAGATCCCGGTAACCCAGCTCGATGGCGCTGGGGCCCACGCCGACCCAGACACTCAGCCGGTAGTAGTTGTCGGGATTCAGAAACGACTCGCCGGGAAGCAACTCCGCGGGAAGCGGGTCATCCGTCTTCCAGTTCGCCGAATATTGCTCGGTAACCGGATCGGCCGTGAACTCCATCGGCCCGAAGAGCTCGATGTCGTTGCCCACGCAGACCGGGTCGCTAGGCGGGGTCGGCTCCTCCGACAGCACCGTGGGAGCCGAAGCGTCCGCCAGCACGCAGATCCTCACGCGCGCCGGAATGAACGGGTTGAAGATGCCGGTGTAGACCGGCGACTCCACCAACTCCGGCAACCAATAGAAGTGAGGGTTTCCTCCGTGAGCACCGTCGGAAATGAACGGCTGTGGGGTGATAGCGAGGGGCGACGTGGTCGGCGGCTGGTCGTCCGTACACGACAAGACGACCACCGCCGCCAATAAGGGCAGCGTAAGGCGCTTCATAGTTGGGGCTCCTCCCCGCTCGGGGTGTGTTCCTCGGTTAAGAAAAAGTCAGCAAGTTCACACGAGGCTATGCAAGAAGCGTGCAGTTTGCGAGATGTGGCCTACATTGTCAAGTCGAGTCGGGCATTCTGCCGGCAATGGGGTAGCTTTTCCAGCCTGGGGGCTGCCTCGGCGCCACCACAACAGCTTGCCGCCGTTCCACATCTGGGCATGCTCGCGGCTCAGCGCTCGCCCCCGCCCACCAGTCTTTGAAACTCCGGATGATCTTGCAGTTCGCGCCACCACCAGGAGACATCGTCCGATCCGTCAAAGTGCCCAGGGTTAGCCGCAGCGTAGCGTTTCCAGAGGTCTACAGCCCCATCGTAGTCGCCCAAGAGGGTCAGCATGTAGGCCTCATGGCCCAACAGCGATTGTTCCGGGTCGATCTCGTTGGTGACTCGGCCGTGCGCAGCCGCCAGCACTTTACGGGCGCTGTCAGCCAGCTCGGCCCGGGCCAGGACACCGCCAACCATCATCAGCGCATCCACGCTCTCGTACTCCTGCCACTGTGCCGGGGTCAGCGAATCGACGCGCGCCGCCAGCTCCCAAGCCCGCTCGACGTTCGGTGGCTGGGCCGGGGTGACCATGAGCAGAAGCTGGCAGGACGAGAAGCGATAGTTGTCCGGGAAGCGCTTGGCTCCCTCCAGACACCAGCGCTCCGCCTGCTGGAATTGCTCGAGATCCAGCGACGCATTGAACAGGCGCCAGAGGATCGCATCGGCGAAATCGAGGTAGGCATCCTCCTCATAGGCGCGCCGGGCCGACAGAACGACCGACGGAACGTCTTCCACCTGGTAGTAAAGGTGGCTCAGCGTCGAGTAGGCGCTGGCCAGCGTCGGATCGATTTGCGTCGCGGCCTCGAGGTCCGCCTTCGCCTGTTCCAGCAGTCGGCCCGCCTCGTCCGGGTCAGACGGCCGCTCGAAGAGCCACGTCGCATACTCCACCGTGCCCTTCAGCTCGAGCGCCTCAGCTTGGTTCGGCGCCATCTCCAGCGCCCGCCCTGCGTGCCCGAGCGCGACTTTCGCCCACTCCTCCCAACTCTCGAGGTCGATTCGCCCTAGCCGGTAGGCGATCCAGCCACGGAGCACCGGGGGATCAGGCCACGCCGGGTCGAGTGCCTCGGCCAGGGCCAAAACCGAATCCGCCCGCTCGAACGTGAGTAAAGCCTCGTCGTAGTCGTCCTCCGCCGCCATCGCCTCGGCATCCTTGCGCAACCGTTCGGCCCGCTGCACCAGCGCCCAGGCGTCTCCGCTGCGGGTCGAGGCCCGACGTTCGCGCAGGCGGACTTCCTCTCCCAGTCGTTCGCGCAGGAAGCTCGCCACCTCGTTGGACAACGTGTCGCGAATGACCAGCAGGTCGCCGGCCGACTGCTCGAAGCTTTCCCTCTGGATGTCGACACCGCTCAAACCGTCGACCAGCCGGGCGGTAACGCGAATCCGCTCGCCGCGCCGCTCGACACTACCTTCGATGAGGCTGCCCGCCTCCAGGGCCCGGGCTACGCTGTCCCGCGGCAGGTCGCTACCGCGGAAAGGAGAGACGCCGTTTCGCGACACCACGTCCAGGGCCCGCACTTGATAAAGCCGATCGATGAGCGCCTCGGTCAGACCGTCCGCCAGGTAGGTCAGCTCGCCGTCGGAGCTCAGGTCCTCGAAATAGAGAACGGCGATTCGCTTGGGGTCGAGGCCCGCGGCGGTCGCGGCATCGACACTCGTCGCCGCGGCAGTCCTGTAGTCTTCGACGATCCGGTAGCAGACGGCCAGACAGAGGACCAGCAGCCCCGCCTGCAGCCAGAGCTCGAGCGGACGAGGTTTCTGGTAGCCCTTCTCACCGTGGAACCAGGCGAGGACTGTGGTGCCCGGGATACCGAACAGGTAGAAAACGAGGGCGATTTTGTAGCCCAGCTCGGGCAAGATCGCGTGCGAGACAAGCTGGTCGACCCCCTCTAGCGCCAGGAACCCTGCCGCGATATACGCGCCGAGGAACGGGAAGATGCGCCTGCGCTTCAAGTTAGCCCAGAGGGCCATACCAGTGCCTCACGTTTGACGTGTGTTATTGAGGGCGGAAGAATGCGTTTAGGCCACCCAACATGTCAAGCCACGCGCGGCGTGGCACAGGCGGCGTCGCACGACCCCGATCTGGGCTGCCTTGACTCTGCCTAAGTACTCTATGTATCGTATTTTACCGGCATTGATCCCTCTCCCGCCGGAAAATCAACTGCAGATACGCTAGGTATTCCATGCGATCTACCGGTATCCGTGCGTCGGTCGTTGGGGTCGTCGCGCTGGGCCTCTGGGCTGCGGGTTGCGATAACGGAGGCGACGGGGCCGCCACCGCGCGCCTCGGCGTCGCCGCGCCGCTGGAGCAGTTCATCGGGTCCCAGACACTCCGCGGCGCCGAGCTGGCCAAGGATGAGATCAACGCCGCCGGCGGCATCCGCGGTCAGCAACTGGAGCTGGTGCCCGTTACAGACAGCGCCCGGGCCCAACGGGCCGTTCCGGTGGCGGACGGGTTCTTCAGGGACCCGGCCGTTTTGGCGGTGATCGGCCATTCCACCTCAGGCGCCACCCTGGCCGCGGCTTCTATATACAACCGCGGCATCCCGGCGGTCTCCCCGACGTCGACCAGCCCGGAGATCAGCGACGCCGGCGACTGGATCTTCCGCATGGCGTCGAGCGACGCGGCGAACTCCGGCCGGTTGGCCCGCTTCGCACTGCGCGAATTGGGCACGCGGGCGGCGATCCTCTACGCCAACGAGCCCTACGGCCGCGGGCTGCGGGAGGGCTTCGGCAAGGCGTTCCGCGCCGGTGGAGGCCAGCTGCTCGAAGAGTATCCCTACATCGAGGGCGAGACTCAGGACTTTGAAGCTTATCTGCTGGGGATACAGACGGCGAACCCTGACCTGGTTTTTGTGGCTGGGCTCGACGTCAGCGCCGGCCTGATCATCAGCCAGGCTCGCGCGCTCGGAATCGTCGCGCCGATCATCGGCGGCGATGGGCTCCTGGGCTTGGCCGGGCGAGACTCCGCCTATGACGGGACCTACGTCGGCCTGCTCTATCACGCTGACGCGCCAGGCCAAACCGGTCGCCAGTTCGTGGAGTCCTATCGGAGCCGCTACGGCGAGCCGCCGGACCACTTCGCGGCGCTCGCTTACGACGCGGTCAAGCTGGTCGCCCAGGCCGCCGAGGACGTCGGCTTTGACCGGGAGAAGATCCGTGACTATCTGGCGGCGGTCGGCGACGGTCGAGCGGCATTCCAGGGTGTGGGTGGGTTAATAGCGTTCGATGCGAATGGCGACCCACGCGAGAAGAATTACGCCGTTGGGCGGATCATGGGTTCAAGAATCGAACTGGTCAGCGTAGAGGGCGGGACGTGATAACGACGATAAGAGGCCGACAGACCACGGCGTTCGCCATTCTGCTCCTCGGCCTGCTGGCCGCGGGGTTGCTGGGCATTCGATCGCTGAAAGGCCTGTCGAAGGAGTTCGACGCCGAGATGGCGCGGGTGCGCAAGACGACCGAGCTCGGCACCGAGCTGCAACGCGACGTGATCGAGCTGATCTTCGCCGCCGAGGGCTATCTCGTCAGCGGCAGTAGCGACCAAAAACGGCGCTTCGCCGATCTGGCCGGGCGTACCCAGGAGGTCGCGACACGCTACCGGGAGCTGGAGGGCATGGGTGCCGAAGAGGCCCAGCAAGTGGAGCGTTTGGCCGCCACGCTCACGCAGTTGGAGGTCGAGCTCGCCCGAGCTCACGCGCTCCACGACATCGGCCGCCGCGCCGAAGCACGCGCGGTTGCCGACGCCGCACACCCCTTAGCTGAAGAGGTGGCGAGCCTGATCTCGGCGCTGGGTGAGCGGCAGAACCAGTTGCTGGAGGCTTCAACAGCCGCCTTGCAGGACCGTGCCGACGAGCGCTCCAACTACGTATTGACCATCTTGGCGCTGGCCTTCGCCATGGGCTCGCTGCTGGCGCTGGCCACGATACGCTCCATCGACCGTCCGTTGGCCGAGCTGGTGAGTGCAGCGCTCCAACTCGGACGTGGCGACCTCCGGACCCGTGTGAGCGGCAACGGGATGCCCAAGGAGTTCGCTCAGGTGGGTGCCGCGTTCGACAGCATGGCGGGCGGCCTGCGCAACGTCGCCGAGCAAGTCATCTCTACGGCTTCGCAGGTCTCATCCTCAGCGGCGGAATTCTCGGCAATCTCCGAGCAGGTCGCCGGCTCGACCCACGAAGTCGCCGCCGCGATGTCGGAGATCTCGGAGGGCGCCGACAGCCAGGCACGCGCTCTGACCGAGACCGCCTCGGCCGTGGTCGAGCTGCGTGAAGGCACCGGATCCATCGAGTCCGAGGCCAACAAGAACCGCGAGCTCAGCCACGCTATCCAGCGCGAAGCGAGCGATAGCCAGCAATCGGTGCGGCAGGCTGTCGACTTGCTGCTGGCGCTTCGCGAAGTCGTGCACAGGTCCGCGGAGGAGATCCAAGGACTGGAGTCGACCTCCGACCAGATCACCGGCTTCGTGAGACGCATCACCTCTATCGCTGAGCAGACGCACTTGCTCTCTCTCAACGCCGCCATCGAGGCGGCCCACGCCGGACACGAGGGACGCGGCTTCAGCGTCGTGGCCGAGGAGGTGCGCAAGCTGGCGGCAGAAGCCGATGCCGCCGCGCATGAAGTCGACGAGACCGTGACGCAGTTTCGCAGATGGGTCGAGAAGGCCGTTGCGAAGATGCGCGAAGGTGAGGGCCAGGTGGTCCAGGTCGAGAGCGTCGCGCGAGGCGCGGAGGGGGCTCTCGACACGATCGCAACGGACCTCGATCGCATTTCCAAAGCCACAGACGAAGCCCTGGTCACCGTGCAACGGAGCCGCACGCTTCTCGAGCAAGTGGCCAGCAACGTGGCGTCGGTGACCCAGACCGCCGCGGCGCACGCCGCCCGCAGCCAGGACGTCTCAGCGGCCGTCCAAGAGCAGTCGGCCACCACCGAACAGATCAGCGCCTCGGTCTCCGAGCTGGTCACCGCGGCGAACAACCTCCGTCAAGCCGTGGGGGAGTGGAAAGTCTAGCCCAGCAAGCCGCCGTCCGCCCGAAGCCCTGCCGCCGCAAGGTGGCAGGGCTTTCTCTTTTGACCGCCTTGCACCCGAAACATCGACCTCTCAGGTTCGTAGGGAATCGTGGAGAGTGATCCAGACCGCCAGCATTACGTCGAAACCGGGTGTTATAGCTGACGGTGGGGTGTGCGTGTGAGGGGCTGACGCGGGGCGGATTGCGCGCTATGATACGCCCCCGAAACCGGGAACCGGGAGCCAACCAGGATCCAGATCGCCGCCTCGGGCGACATCGCCTTTCTCGATAGGAGCTACACAGCGCATGAGACGACTCACACTACTCTTGCTGGCGGTGTCCCTCGCCGCCACCGCCGTGCCAGCGCAGGCGCAGGAGCTGACCTTCGGCGTCCGGGGAGGCTTGAACGTCGCCACCGCGGATGTCAAAGGCGATCTCTTCACCCAGGATGTCGGGACCCGTACAGGTTTTCACGGCGGGATCCTCGGCTACGTCGACATCGGCGAGTGGTTCGCCATCCAAACCGAGGTCATGTACTCGCAAAAAGGCTTCGCGAAGGGCAACGGCGATGTCTCCCTTTCGGTCGACTACTTCGAGATCCCGCTGCTAGCCGTCTTCAAGTTGCGGGGCAAGATATCACCCCATCTCTACGCCGGTGCAGTACTGGGATTGGAGAACAACTGTAAGGTCGCGAGCGGGGACACCAAGGCGGGCTGCGACGAGGTCATCGCCGAGAACCTCGGCCTCCCACGTACCAAGGGCGCCGACTCGGGCCTGATGTTCGGTCTCGGTGTCGAGTTTGACGTCGGCTTTGCCGGCCTGCTTCTCGACGCCATGTACAACTACGGCCTCACGGACATCGCCGAGCCTTCAGAAGAAATCGACAGCATCAAGACTCGGACGTTCTACCTGTCCGCCGGGCTCGTCTGGCCCATCGGCAGAGCTGCCGGCTAAACCCGCTCGATTACTGGGGGCTACTGGCCTGACCTTAATACCGCCCGCCTACGGCCGGACCTCGGGTAACCTCGCGATCCGCGTCCGGGTCGAGGATGCAGACTCCGCCTGCACCAACGCCCCGTTCACTCAGCCCGGGCACTGCTCGCTACTCCATATGTTCTAGTTCGCACACTCTAGCGACCTCCGCGCTTGCCTTCCCAACCCTCTCCGCCTTAATTGGCCCGACGCCAATACCCAAGGAGATGTCGAAGTGTCTTCAGACGCAGGGCCCCGTAAGCGCCCGTCGCTGCTACCACGTGAACATGGCGCCTACGCACAGGTCGCCTTCCCGCTGCTCACGGCTCTCGCCCTGGGTCGCCCCAATTTCGAGTCTCTACTCCTCGTCACCGCCATCGTCACGGTCTTCCTCGCCCACGAGCCCGTGCTGGTGCTGCTCGGCGGCCGCGGCGGTCGAGCTCAGCGCGAAAGCGCGGATTTCGCCCAGCGCCGTCTGGCGCTGCTCGTCGCCATCGGTGGCGCGACCGGCGCGCTGGGGCTCTGGCTGGCGCCAACGGCGGCGCGATCTGCGGCCCTCATCCCGTTGGCGCTGGGTGCATCCCTCACCCCGCTCATCTTCAGCCGGCTGGAGAAGACCGCCGTGGGCGAGCTGCTGGTGTCGGTCACGCTCTCGTCTACGATGATCCCGGTCGCCGTGGCCGCTGGCGTGTCGCTGCGAGTCGCCGTGGTCGCGGCTTCCATCTGGGCCGTCGCTTTCGCCCTCGGCACGCTCACGGTACGGGGGATCATCGCACGGGCGAAGAAGAGTGCCGACCCGGCTTGGGCACCGGTCATCGCGCCCTTGCTCAACGCCGCAGCCATCGCGCTGGCCTCCTATCTGGCCGCCAGTGGCCGGCTCCCGACCCTGGCCGCCCTGGCGGTCGTGCCCACGGCCCTGGTCGCCTTCGTCTTCGGGGTGCTGGGCCTCCATCCCCGTAACCTCCGGCGCATGGGCTGGTCTCTGGTGGCGAGCAACGTGGCCGTCTTGGCCGCACTGGTCATCGGTTTTAGCTGAATTCGGGTTAGCGCCGAGAGATTTGATGGGGCTCGAGCGCCGCAGTACGTTCTAACGCTGCCGACACGAACGGATGACCCAAGCTCATCGGGGCGACGATGACCCACCGCCGTGTCTTCTTGAAACAGCTCGCCACGATCGCCGGTGCGACCGGACTCGGAAAACTAGCGGGCATAGACGAGGCGTTCGCTGCCGAGCTAGAGCGCATTCCCAGCCTGAACCCCGGCGCGACCACGACCGCCTCGCTTCGCGATCGCTACATGCTCAGCCCCTCGGTCACTTACTTCAATCACGGATCGATCGGCACCATCCCGCGCGTCGTGCAAGAGGCCCGGGCAGCGTATCTCGACCTCTGCGAGACGAATCCGTGGCTATATATGTGGGGCGGCGCTTGGGAGGAGCCGCGGGAGGCGGTTCGCAAGAAGGCGGGCGACTACCTGGGCTGCAGCGCGAACGAGATCGCCTTCACCCACAACACGACCGAGGGGTTCAACACGCTGGCCAACGGACTCGCCCTCGGCCCCGGCGACGAGGTCCTCTTCGGCTCGCTGAACCACGCCGGCGCCAGCATCTGCTGGGACCATTACGCCGAGTCGAAAGGCTTCACGGTCCGTCGCTTCGGTTTTCCGATTTCTGCGGTCCCGCAGATGAGCGCGGAGGAAGTGCTCGATGTGTACGACCGGAACATCGGACCGAGCACACGCGTGCTCGTGTTCCCACATATCGACAACATCGTTGGGCTCCGCTATCCGGTTAAGGAGCTGGCGGCGCTGGCACACGGCAAAGGGGTGGAGATCGTCGCCGTCGACGGCGCCCAGTCGGTGGGAATGATCGACGTCGACCTGGCCGGGCTCGGTGCAGACGTATACTGCACGAGCCCCCATAAATGGCTGCAGGCCCCGAAGGGTTTAGGACTGGTGTTCGTGCGTCAGGAATTACAGGACGAGATCCGGCCGCTATGGGTGACGTGGGGGCAGGGACGTTGGGACGGCACGGCACGGATCTATGAGGACTACGGCACGCGCAACCTCCCCGAGGTGCTGACCCTGGGCGACGCCATCGATTTCCAGCTGCAGTTGGGCGCGGAGGCCAAGGCGTCACGCTACCGCGAGCTCTGGGAAAGCTACCGCACCTACACCGAGCAGTCGGACCACGTCATCTGGAGGTCACCAACGACCTGGTCCCGGTCAGCGGCGCTCTTTGCCGTGGAAATCCGCGGCATCGATAGCGAGGCCGTCTTCCGACACATGTTCGAGCAGCACGACTTCGTTTTCCGCCCTTTCCAGACACAGGGGCTCAACACGGTGCGGATCTCCCCCAACATCTACAACAGCGAAGAGGAGATCGAGCGTTTCTTCGATTTGACTGCTTCGCTGACGCGGAGCTGACGGGACAGTTGGCGGGAGATGGCAAACCGGATACTATACAAGGCTACTAAGACCTATTTTTTGCAGAGAACCTCGGTTGTAGCGAGACATGAGCGCGAATAGCCCCGACGGTAACGGTTCCGCAGGTACGGGCCTCAGCGGTTCCGCCGGCCCTTCGACAGCCCGGGTCCGCGAGATCCGCGACCAGACGGTCATCCGCTTCGCCGGCGATTCCGGCGACGGCATGCAGCTGACCGGCTCCCAGTTCGCGATGGAGAGCGCACTGGCCGGCAGCGACATCGCGACCCTGCCCGATTACCCTGCCGAGATCCGTGCGCCGGCCGGAACGACGTACGGTGTCTCCGCTTTCCAGGTCCACTTCGGTTCCGTGGACATCAAGACCGCGGGAGACGAGCTGGACGTACTGGTGGCGTTCAACCCCGCGGCTCTCAAAGTCAACCTGCACGACCTGCGAATAGGCGGCATGGTGATCGTGGACGAGAGCTCGTTCACGGACCGCAACCTCAAGAAGGCGGATTACGAGTCGAGTCCGCTGGAGGACGATACGCTGGCGCCCTATCAGGTCGTCACGCTCGATATCACGCGCCTGACCGAAGAGGCGGTCAAGGAGTTCGGCGTCAGCGCCAAGGAAGCGCGCCGTTCCCGCAACCTCTGGGCGCTGGGCCTCATGCTCTGGATGTACGGCCGCGACCGGGTTGCCACCCTCGAGTGGCTCAACAAGAAGTTCGCCAAGAAGCCGGACATCGCTGCAGCGAACGTCGCCGCGCTCAACGCCGGACACGCGTTCGGGGAAACCGCGGAAATGCCCAGCGACGTCGTGGGCTACACGGTCGCCGCCGCCGACGTCGATCCCGGCCTCTACCGGACCGTTACAGGGACGGATGCCACCGCCTTCGGCCTGCTCTCCGGCGCCCGTGCCGCCGGGCTGGGCCGCATCGTCTTCGGATCGTACCCGATCACACCGGCATCGCCGCTCCTTCACTCCATGGCGGGTCTCTCCCAGTACGGGGTCGTCACCTTTCAGGCGGAAGATGAGATCGCCGCGATCTGCGCGGCGATCGGCGCCTCGTTCGGCGGTGCACTCGGCGTGACCGCGAGCTCCGGCGCCGGCGTGGCCCTCAAGACCGAGGCCGCCGGGCTCGCCGTAGGCACCGAGCTGCCCTTGATCATCGTCAACGCACAGCGGGCCGGCCCGTCCACCGGCATGCCCACCAAAGCGGAGCAGGCCGACTTGCTCCAGGCGCTCCACGGCCGGCACGGCGACGCGCCGCTGGCGGTGATCGCCGCGACATCGCCGGTGGACTGCTTCGATGTCGCCCGAGAGGCCGTCCGCTTGGCCACGAAATTCATGACGCCCGTCATCATCATGACGGATGCTTATCTGATGAACGCGGCGGAGCCCTGGGCCATTCCGGATCTCGACGACCTGCCCACCTTCCCGGTCGCGTTCCGAACCGACCCGGAGGGCTTTCACCCCTTCCTCCGCGATCCCGAGACGCTGGCCCGGCCCTGGGCGCGGCCGGGCACACCGGGGCTCGAGCACCGCGTCGGCGGCCTGGAGCGGGACTTCGTGACCGGCGATATCTCATACGATCCGGAGAACCACGCGCGGATGACCGAGGCACGCGCCGCCAAGATCGCCGGAATCGCACGCGACATCCCGCTGCAGAAACCGGAGATCGGGCCCGAGCACGGTCGCATGGCCGTGGTCGGCTGGGGCTCGACCTACGGTCCCATCTACCAGGGCGTGCAGAATGCGCGGAATGAAGGCCTCGACGTGTCCCACATCCACCTGCGCTACCTGTCACCCTTCACGCGCAACCTGGGCGAGCTGCTGCAAGGCTACGAGAAGATCCTCGTACCGGAGATGAACAGCGGCCAGCTCGCGAGCTTGCTGCGCAGCGAGTACCTGATCCCGGCGGAGCCGCTGTCGAAGGTGCGGGGCCAGCCGTTCAAGATCGCCGAGATCCACGAAGCGATCCGCGAGAGAATGAGAGACTGAGCATGGCTACGGCGACACACGACATAGAGAAACTCAAGCCGGGCGACTTCGCTTCCGACCAGGAGATCCGCTGGTGCCCCGGCTGCGGCGACTACGCGATCATCAAGGCGATCCAGAAGACGCTCTCAGACCTCGGCGTCAAACGCGAGAACACCGTCTTCGTCTCGGGGATCGGCTGCGCGGCCCGCTTCCCCTATTACATGTCGACCTACGGCTTCCACACCATCCACGGCCGCGCGCCCGGGTTCGCCACCGGGATCAAGCTGGCGAACCCGGAGCTCGACGTCTGGGTGGTGACCGGCGATGGCGACGGCCTCAGCATCGGCGGCAACCACACCCTCCACGTGCTGCGCCGTAACGTGAACGTGCAGATCTGCCTGTTCAACAACGAGATCTATGGGCTGACCAAGGGTCAGTACTCACCGACATCCCGACAGGGCACCCTTTCACCATCCAGTCCACAAGGCTCGGTCGAACGGCCGCTGTCGGCTTGCGCCTTCGCTTTGGGCGTCGGCGCACGTTTCGTCGCGCGTTCCATCGACACACTGCAGAAGCACCTGGTCCCGGTGTTGAAGCGAGCACACGAACATCACGGCGCTTCGTTCATCGAAATCTTCCAGAACTGCATCGTCTTCAACGATGGCGCCTTCGCCAACTTCACCAGCAAGGACATCGCCAGCGATCGCCAGATTCACGTGGAGCACGGCCAACCTCTCGTCTTCGGCAAAGAGAAGGACAAGGGTCTGAGGGTGAGGCCCGGCAGCCTGCAGCTCGAGGTCGTGACGATCGGCCAGGACGGCAGCGGCGTCGACGACCTCCTCGTCCACGACGAGACCGACCGGACCCTCGCCAAGCTGCTCGTCGACATGGAGCCGCCTGACTACCCGGTGGCGCTCGGCGTCATCTACTGCGACCCGGCGCCGGCTTACGACGATCAGGTGCAGTCGCGCCTCGACGCCGCGTGTTGCGGCGACCTGAACGATCTCCTACGCAAAGGCCGCACATGGTCGGTTGAGGGCGGCTGAGAACAGCGGGATCCTGCCAAGCGATGCCATCGGGGCCTGGGTTCGACGCCCGGGCCCTTTCTTCGTACTTTGGTAACCCCCAACCACCGATCTCCATTCGCTGAAAGGATACGCCTCCATGCCCGTGCCGCCGCTCCAACGCATACCCGAGCTGCTGCCTGAGGAAGTACAGCGGGTGGTTCAACGCCAGACTCCGATTCCCACGGTCGCCCAGGCGGCCAAGGCCAAGAAGGCCGCAGTCCCCACTCTCGTGCGGGGAGATATCGGCCAGATCGTCGGCGTGGATGAGGAGCTCGAGGTGCTCTACGGTCCACCGCTCGGCCTCGAGGAGCTGAGGGCGGTCGTAGCGGAGACCTACAACCTGGCATTCGGCCTGGGCGATGGAGCCCTGGAATCGGCACCGCAGGGGCTATCGGGACGCAATGTCGCCGTGTGCACTGGAGCCGCCGAAGCGCTCACCTTGCTGTTTCGCTGCTTCGCCAAGGGCGAGACCGTCGCACTGCCGCGCGGCTATTGGGAGAATTACCTGAACGGGATAGACATGGCCAACGCCCGGCCAGTCATCGTCGACTTCTTCGACGAGCAGGGCGCGTTGGACATCCCGGAGATCGAGCGCGCTATAGAGGCCGAAGGCGTCGCCGTCATGGTGGTCAATTTCCCCTGCAACCCCACCGGTGCGGTTCTCGGTATCGAAGAATACGAGGCGTTGGCCGACCTCGTCGAACGAACCGGCGTCATCTTGATCGCCGATGAGGTTTACGCGCGCATTCGCTTCGACGGCCGGCCGCCTCAGACGCTGATCAAGTTTGCACCCGGGAACGCCGTGTCGGTCTTCTCCGCCTCCAAGGAGTACCTGCATCCCGGCGCCCGCGTCGGCTACGTGGTCTGCGCCTACGAGCAACTCACCAACGAAGTGTTTCGCAAGGTGATTCGGGCCAACACCGCCAGTCCCAACGTGCTCGGTCAGCGACGCGTGCTCGAGCTGATGCAGCCGGACCTGGAAGATCTACGCGCCGGTCGCGAGCCCCGGATGCTCACGCGAATACGCGACGAAGTCGGGGCACGGTGTGAACTGTTGCTCGAAGTGCTGGAGCGCCACGGGTTCACGCCGGTGGGACGAGCGGGACACCGACCGATGGGCACCATCTTTCTCACCGCCGCGCTTCCGGACTGGTGGAAGGGCGATGATGTGAGCTTCAGCCAGGCGGCGATCGAAAGCGGCTGTGTGAGTTCGGTGCCGGGGTCGGCCTTTGGCCTGGATGGATCGATCCGACTGTCATTCGGGGCGATGACCCGAGACGACATTAAGCAGCTCGACAAGAACCTGGAGCAATTCAAGGCCTCACTGGCCTGACGCTCGCCGCGCTAGCCCACTACTGGCGCGCGGACTGCCAACCGCGAGCCTCTCCCGTCTGGCGCGCGCCTACGACGCCTCCTGCCGTGGGACCCGGGCCCGGACCCGTCCGGAGAACGCCGGTGTTGGGCGCAACGTCCGTCGGCTCGGGGCTCGTACCGACGACCGTGGCCAGATCCACGAGGCCGTCGTCACCGCCGAGAAGGGCCAACGGGATGGTCAACGTCATCACGTTTGCGTTGAAGACCGGCGTGATGGTCCCGGGCGACGGTCCCGATACATCGCTTACCGTGTACACACCCGAACCGCCCATGAACATACTAATGAAGAAGTCCATGCCCATGCCGGTCGCTCCACCGAAGGAATCGGTGTTCGCGGTCACGCCCGTCGTCGGGTCCTGGTCTACATCGATGTCCAGAGATCCCAACACCACGTTCGGGCCGCCCGTATCGTCGGACACCACGTCGTTCACGAACGCGATCTCGACCACCAGATCCGTGGATGTCCGCCAAGCCGTCATGCGTGTGATATCCGGCGGAACCAGACCGGCGGACGCGCCGGTGGAGAACTCATCGCCCGCCGGATCATTGAGCTGCGCCTTCGCCAGCGCTTCGAACTGCACGGGAAGTATGAACCAAGTCGCCGTCGCTTCGACCTCGCCGCTGGTCTGACCCAGCGACAGCGTGTTGAAGGCGATCCCTCCCGAGCCCGTCATCGACGTGGCCGAGGAGAAGCTGCCATCGCCGCTGGTGACGGCCCAACTCACCGTCTCGCCCGGCACACCGTTGTTGTACTGATCTCTCACAGCGACGGCGAAGGGTTCGGCCAGGTCAGCGCCCAACAATCCCTCCTGCGAATCGCCGCTTACCAGGGCCACGAAGTCCGGCACGTCAGGCTCGGCGGTCGCGCTGAAAGTGAAGGGGGCGATGCCTTGGACGGTAGCTGTAGCTCGCTGGACACCCGCTGTCGTGCCCAGCGTCCATCTGGCGTCCGCCTCACCCTGAGCATCAGTGTTGATCGTCACATCCAGGGACGCCTGCAGCGGGAAGTCGCCCGCGGCCAACCCCTCAGCTACGGCGGCGCTCAGGTCGCCACCACCTGCAGTCACGGCGAAGTTGACCTGGATCCCGCTCAGAGCAGTGCCGTCGGCGTCGGTGACGCGGACGACAATTGGGTCGCCCAGTGTCGTTGCGACCGCGGCCGTCTGGCCGGTCCCCGACACACCGGTCACATCCGCCGGCGGTCCCGGGGGCGACGTGGTCTCGTCATCGCCGCACGCGGCCAGCGCGAGCGTAGCGACGAAAGCCAGCCCGATGAAACGAACGCTCGACATAAGGTGTCCTTCCAGTGTGGTTGAAAGCGAGTCGCTGCGTCTTGGGAAAATAGCGGATTCCCACAGCCGGGGGGAGCCTTGGATGGCGTCGAGATCCGCGGTCGATGTCGCACGCGTAACCCTTGAGAATCGAAGCCGGCCGCCCTAGACTGGTAGCTGCAGGCGAGCCCCGAATTGACACACCGTTCCTCGTGCACTAGCAGCCCTCAATCAGGTTCTCGTGCTCGCCGCCCGACCCGGTGTCATGGTAAGCAAAGCACCATTCGGTCAACGGCGGCTCAACGAGGTGAGACGGCGCTCAGTGCGGCCCTCGAGGTCGTTGGTGTGCCCGCTAATCGCCTCCCTCCTTGTTTGTTTCACTCCACATCTGACCGCGCAGAGTCCCGACAGCACGCGCGTGCAAAGCCTCCAGGCACTTCGGATCGAGGACGGAGACGTCGAGCTCGATGGCCGTCTCGCGGACGCGGTCTGGGGCATGGCCGAAGTGACGAGCGGCTTCACACAGCGAGAGCCGGACGACGGCAGCCCGGCCACAGAGCGGACCGAGGTGCGGGTCTTATATACGGCAAGCTCGATCTACATCGGGGTCCGCGCGTTCGACTCGGAGCCGGCCGACATCCGTGCGGAACTCGTGCGACGCGATAGAGGCTCTCAGTCCGATGAGCTCACGGTCTACCTCGACTCCTTCCACGACCGGCGTACCGCCTTCGCTTTTACGGTCAACCCAAAAGGGTCGATCCGAGACGTGTACTACTTCAACGACTCGCGCCGCTCCGATGCGTCCTGGGACCCGGTGTGGCAGGTGGAGACCGCGATAGACGGTCAGGGTTGGACGGCGGAGTTTCGTATTCCGCTCACGCAACTGCGCTTCAATCGCGAGAACACGACCTGGGGGCTCCAGGTCGAGCGACGCATTCAGCGGAAAGCCGAGGACGTCTACTGGGCGCCCTATTCGAAAGAGTCGAGCGGCTTTGCCTCGCTGTTCGGTTTGCTGACCGGTTTGTACGGGTTGTCTCAGCCGATGCGACTGGAGCTGCGACCCTACTCGGTCGTCAACAACCGCAACCGGCCTCCTCCGTCAGGGAGCCTCTACGCCCCCGCCCACGAAACCGACCTGAATGTCGGACTCGATCTTCAATACGGTCTGACCTCCGACTTCACGCTCGACCTGACCGTCAATCCCGACTTCGGGCAGGTCGAAGCTGATCCGGCCGTCATGAACCTGTCGGCATTCGAGACCTTCTTCCCCGAGAAGCGACCCTTCTTCGTCGAGGGCTCGGGTCTGTTTAACCAGTGGGTTCCGGGCGGGCAGATTTGCTACTCGCGTAGAGTCGGGCGGCCTCCGCCGGGCTGGGTGGATCCTCCGGATGGGGGCACGGTCCAGATTCCGGAGTCTTCCACCATCCTGGCGGCCGCTAAGGTGACGGGGAAATCGGCAGGCGGCTTCGGCCTTGGCATCATGAGCGCTATGACAGCCCGAGAGCACGCGACTCTCAGGGATTCCACGGGAGCGGTGGTCGGCGGTGGGCAGGTCGCTCCACTCACCTTTCACCTGGTCAGCCGCGCCGAACAGGATTTCAGGGAGGGCAGCCACACCCTTGGCGGCATGATCACCGCCGTCAATCGCGACCTTACTGACAACCTCGATTTCCTTCGCACGGCCGCCTACAGCGCCGAACTCGACGGTCAACTTCGCTGGCAGGAGAACACCTATGCCGTTCGCTGGCAGGTCGCGGCGAGCCACGTCCGTGGCAGTCCCAACGCGCTGACCAACACCCAGCGATCGTCGGTCCGCTACTATCAGCGACCCGATGCCCCGCACGTTGACCTCGACACGACTCGCACCAGCCTCAGCGGCTACGCCCTCTCGCTCGGCGCCGGCAAAGAGGCCGGGACCTGGCAATACGAGGGCTGGTACGAGCGCATCAGTCCGGGCTTCGAGATCAGGGATATGGGGTTCCTGTGGATCGCCGACCGCCAGACGACGAACGCTAACCTACGCTACCTGCGCGCGCGGCCCCAGTGGATCTTCCGCAATTACCGACTGATCGCAGCGGGTGGCGGAGAGTGGACAACGGCGGGCGAGCTGCTCTCGACCTGGTTCAGGCCCGTCTATTTCACTTCAACCTTCAGCAACAACTGGTCGTTTTGGGCCACTCCGATCATTTTCGGCCAGGATCATCTGATGGTCACCGCTTTACGTGGCGGGCCGGCGCTGCGAGGCGACTTCTGGCACAACAGCAACTTCGGCTTCGAGACCGACTCGCGGAAAGCGCTGGCACTGGAATTCTGGGCCGGTGGAGGCGCCTGCCCAGCATGCAACGGTAAGTGGTATAATCTCGGCTCGGACGTAGTGTTCAGACCCGCGCCGTTTCTCAATGGCCGGCTCGGGCTCAACTACTCCCGCAGTGACGACCCGACCCAATGGGTCACTCGCGCCACGGCGCTGGATACCACGCGTTACGTTCTCGCCAGGATCGACCAGAAGACTCTGCGGCTGACCGCGCGTGTCGACTGGGCCTTCACTCCGACGTTGTCGCTGCAGCTGTATGCACAACCGTTCGTCTCCTCGGGCACCTATAGCGAGTACAAAGAAGTCATCCGACCGCGGGCGAGCCTGTTCGAGGATCGCTTCCGCCTGTATACGGACGAGGTCGCCTGCAACGCCGACCTGGAATGCGAGGTCGACTTGAACGGGAACGGTGAAGCCGACTTCTCGTTTGGGCGCCCCGATTTCAACTATCGGCAATTCAACTCCACCCTCGTGTTCCGCTGGGAATACCGCCCCGGATCCGTCGTGTTTTTCGCCTGGCAACACGGCCGCGGCGCGTATCTGAGCCAGCCGAGGTTCGGCGGCTTCCGCGACATGTGGGCCATCCTCGACGAGAATGCCTTCAACACCTTTCTGGTCAAGCTGAACTACTGGATCGGTTTCTGACGTGCAGCGCCGCGACTGAGCAGCCATCGCGCCAAGAGGTAACGCAGCGACCCTTGAAAAACGGCAGCCAGCTAGGTACTCTAACCTCCGCTCCAAGTCACCATTGCCGGGCTTCTGAGCGCTGGGACGTGCGGGCGTAGCCCAGTCCGGGCGCGCTTTTTCTGCCCGGCCGGCTCGGATGGCGGAATTGGCAGACGCGCAGGATTCAGGATCCTGTGGGAGCAATCCCGTGGGGGTTCGAATCCCCCTCCGAGCACTCTTTGACGTCGCCCACGTGCTGGAATTGGTAGACAGGCTAGCTTGAGGGGCTAGTGTCCTTCGGGGCGTACAGGTTCGAGTCCTGTCGTGGGCATAGTTGGACAGGGGCCGTAACCACCGGTCGCGGCGGAATGGCGACCCGAGTCGTTACGGCCGTCTTCATCCAGCCCCTGGCCCAAAAGGTGGGGCGATGCGAGGTCGTCTAAAGCTATCAGTGTTCGTCGCCGCCGCGCTGGCTGCGGCGTGCACCTCCACGCCCGACCCGGTTCCCGTTGTGGCCGAGTCCAGCGAGCTGGCCACGATCGCCGGGGAATGGCGTGGCTACTACGACAGCCCGGCCGTCGATCGCCATGGGTCCATCATCTTCACGCTCGAGGCCGGACGCGACACGGCGTACGGTGATGTAACGATGGTGCCGAGCGGCTGGACGGAGGCGCTGAGCCCCTATCAGGACCCCGCCGCCACCGCACGCGACGCACCCAGGCCCGAGACGCTTCGCATTCAGTTCGTTCGCGTCGAGATGGGAACGGTGAGCGGCACGATGCAGCCGTACCGGGACCCGGAGTGCGGATGCGCCGTCTACACGACGTTCAGTGGAACGCTGAAAGGCGACGTCATCGAGGGCACGTTCGTTTCTCGCCCCGGCCACGGCGCGCCGTACAAGGGGCTGTGGCGGGTGGCTCGAAAAGAGAAAGGCTAACGAGCAGTTATCTAGGTTCCCATCCCGGGAGGGATCTGATAGAATTCCCGGGTACGCGCCCGTAGCTCAATTGGATA
>JBDHAI010000009.1:0-34699 GCA_039588155.1 Gemmatimonadota bacterium
GTCGATGCCCGCGAGGTACGCGTTCTCCATCCTCCGCTCCTCGAGGAGCTCGCCCTGCTTGCCGGGGAGCGCGATGAACATCTCGACGTGGTAGTAGGCGTGTTCGGAGAAGGCGCTGTCTACAACCTGCGGCGGAGGCCCCAACACGAAAAGCTCCTCGCGCCACGACACTCGCTCCGCCACACGAGCTTGGAAATCGGCGGTGCTCATGCCGGATCTGGCCGTCGCTTCCTCCCGACGGGACGCGCTTTCTATCGAGTGGTACTCGGCGAAGCTTCCCATCGGGAAGAGAAGTAGCAGGTCCCATTGGTCGCCCTGGCTATGTCGCATCATGAACGGACGCTCGCCATTTGCCTCGAATAGAGGCATCCGCTGCTGATAGAGGTCGATGAGCTCGAGCAACTCACCCGGTGCCGCACGCACGAGCAGGGTCCGGTAGAGGTAATCGCCTTCGTTGCTGGGCGCGTGCACGGCCAGCAACGAAGCCAAGAGCAAGCAGAGCATGTGACTCCCCCGAAGCTAAGTGGGCTGAATTCAGCGGTGAAGTGTCGCCACCAATCGATCGGGCCGCCGGCTCGACGTCAATACCACGCGGTCGAAGCGTCGCGTCGATTCCAGGGCGGAACGGGCGGCGTCTGTCGCGAGCGCCTCGCTCTCCTCGTCATCCACCATGTTGATGACCGGCACGACCGTGGCGGTCCCGGCATTCTTGAGCAGCCCGTCCTCGGCGACCAGCAACCGCGCCACGTGTCGAGGCGTAATCGGTTCACCTATTCCTACGGCGCAGACGGCTGAGACGCGCTGGAGCCGGTGCGCGACCTCGTTGGACAGCGGCCGGCCGATGGCTCTGGCCGAAACCAGCGGTATCAGGGTCGTGGTCTGACGAGGGAGGAGCGGTTCATCGTCGTTAGGCGCCTTGATCCAGCGCATACGTGCGCCGTCACCTTTTACATATAGTACGTCGAAAGCTTCGGTCCGGCGGATTTCGTCGATCAGCCCCTCGTTCACCCCACCGTAGCGAGCCCTCTTGATCTCGGGGTGTGCGAAGGCGACGAGCCTATGGTTCGCGGCGGCGCTGGCGACCGCCTCCACCATCTCGTCCGCGTTCGCGATGACCGGGTGCGCTCCCAGCGTCTCGGGAAAGCGCGAGATAGGTACGGTAGATGTGATCCCGACTCGACCGGAGTGTGTGGCGGCCAGATGGTAAAGCGTCGTCTTCTTGCCGCCGGCGCCCACGGCGCAAATCAAGCCGCTGCGAGCAGCCAGGATATCTAAGAGTTCCGACATCTCGAGCCGCTAGCCCTCAACCACGGTGGCGGTAACGGAGAGTATGCGCGGCAAAAAGCCCGCGATGATCTCCCAGCTGTCCCCGCCGTTCCGGCTCGCGAAGAGATGGCCGCTCGAGGTGCCGAAGTACACGCCGCATGGGTCGAGGGCGTCCGTGTCGATGGCCTCTCGCAAGATCGTCACGTAGGCGTTCTCCTGGGGCAGCCCCTGAATCAGCGGCTCCCAGTGCGCGCCGCCGTCGCGGCTGCGATAGACCGTGATCGCGCCTCCCACGGTCGTCCGCACGTGGCTGCTCTCTTCGGGAATGACGTAGACGGTGTCGGAATCGCTGGGGTCGGTGGCGACGGCGTAGCCGAAGTCGCTGGGAAGCCCCTCCGTGATCTCGATCCAATTCTCGCCGCCGTCATCGCTTCGATAAGTGCCGGTCGAACGCCGCGGTTCGCCGGACTCCAGGTCGACCCACCGTCATCGCTGCGATAGACGCCGCCGGCGGACACGGCCGCATACATTCGCTGAGCTTTTCGTGGATCCACGTAGATCGAGTGCAGGGCCAGCCCGCCTTTGGCCGGCTGCCAGCGGCCGCGGGTGGGGTGCTCGTTGAGGCCCGGAACGGAGTGCCAGCTATCGCCGCGATCCGCTGAAACGAACAGACCGGCCGGTTCGACGCCGGCGTACAACGTCGCAGGGTGGTCGGCATGGCCGGCGGCCAGGTACCAGATGGCCTTGAGGTCGGATGAGTCGTTCTCGACGTGAGGGGCCGAGGGGAGAACCTCCCAGCTGTGGCCGCCGTCACCGCTGCGGTACACGTGAACCCCCCAGACCATGTGTCGGACCGCCGCGTAGGCGGCGGCTGAATCCCGGGGATCGACGATCGCGTGGTACACCTCATAACCGGCGAGGTGGGGCCCCTCTAGATGCCACTCCCGCCGTTCCCCGTCCGAGGTGGCTAGGAACAGGCCCTTTCGTGTCCCGATCAGTAAAGCGACCCGCGGTGCGTTTGAACGCCCTATGATAGATCTCCCCGATGGCTCCGTTACGTCTATTGGAAGCGATCAGAGAATCTCGAGCATACAGCTGCCGTATTCAAGGTGGGTGTGCCACGGGGCCGCGAGCTGGGTACCGCGGCAGACTCGGATGCTGCTTTAGAGATGAAGAACTGAGGATGCCCGGCTATGCGGCGGAGCAGGTGATGATACCATCACCGTTGTTCGGCACGCCGACGACCGCCGATACGGTGCCCATGTATACCCCGCATTCGATCGCGGTCTTGCTGTGAGTGGCCTTCGCGCTCCAACCGTTACCCGCGGTCTCGACGATCTGCACCGTCACCATGTCGGTCATATTAAATACAAGGTTGCCTACGTTGGGGGCATAGGCGGCAGTTTCGTCGAAGTACGCCTCTTGAGCCTTGACCAGCGTTCGTAGGTCGGTCTGCATTTGCGATCGGTAGGCCTTCTCCCGTGTGCGTGCGAACCGAGGCAGCGCTATCAGGGCCAGGATGCCGATGATGGTCACAACCACGAGCAGCTCGATCAGCGTAAAGCCCCGCCGTCGGCCTCGCCGGGTACCCTGATTGTTCGGCGGGATGTTAACTGCGGAAATGTCGACCATTCTCAAAAGCGCTCCTCAGCGGAGCCGGGCGGCGACGGGTGGCCAGCCAGGCCCAGCAAACCGCCGGTACGAGGGGCAAGCGCCATGCCCTACACCACGTTCTCCTAAGCGGTGTGACCTCAGACAATTGCGAACATGTAAGATACCTTTCATGTCAGAGGCCTGCGCATATTGCACGGGTGTACGGCGGAGTGCATTCCGCCGGCCGCCGCTCATCTACATTCTGACGGCCGCGTCTAGGAATCCGCAGCGGCATGTGCAAGGTTAGCCGGGTCCAGCGTCTAAGCTGGTGAATAAGAACCGAGAGCCATGAGCTTTAATGAGAGGGAGGATAAGATGCGAAAAGTGGCCCTGTTGGGAGCGGTGATCGCGCTGGCGCTTTCTCTAGCGGGGGCGGGTTCGGTTGTTGGGGGTGCGGGTGTTGAGGAGAGACCGGCGAGCCTGACGATTTACACGGGCAACCTGGCCCTGGTACGGCTCGAGGTGGATCGCGTACTCGTTCCGGGCGAGCAGACGGTTCGGATCGACGGCCTACCCACCAACATCGATCCCTCCAGCCTGACCGTACTGAACGCGGGTGTGACTTTGCTGGGCTCGCACGGGTTCCGAAGCTATCAGGACGCCGCCTCCGGCCCGGGCGCCTCGGTCGAGCTCGACCTGGAGGTCGAGCGGCAGGTCGATCGCGTGCAGCTGGCGTTCCTCACCTCGGGGCTCAACTGGTCGGCGGACTACACGATGGTCATCGCGCGCGACGACGCGACGGCCCGGGTCGATGGGTACGCCAACTTGTCGAACGGCTCAGGCACGACCTACGAGGGCGCGGAGGTTCAGTTGCTGGCGGGTACGATACAGCGGGGGATGGCGAGTCCGTATATGGCGGATGAGCTGAGGGCGGCTCGTTCGCTCATGGAGGCGGCGGCCGCGCCGGACATGACGCAGGCGGCGTTTGGCGATTACCACCTGTACACCCTCTCGGATCCGCTGACGCTGCGGTCGGGCGAGAGCCGGCGCATCCGCATGGTCGGGGCGAGCGCGGTGACGACGAGGAAGGAGTACGTGCTGACCCACAACACCAACTACTACCAGCAATACCCGGAACCGCAGACGAGTCCGGTTTCGATCAGTTACGTCGTTGATCGGCCGCGCGACAGCGATTTCGGCAACGATCCGTTGCCGGGCGGTCAGGTGAGGATGTTACAGCGGGACGATGCGGGACGGATCCAGCCGCTGGGCATCTCTTCGATCGCGAACACGCCAAGCGGGGAGAGTATCCGTCTGGCGGTCGGCTACGCGTTCGACATCGTGGGTAAGCGGACGCAGATGGAGTACACGCGCCCCGCGAACAACGTGTACGAATCGAGCTGGAGAGTAGAGTTGAGTAACGGCGGCGACTCCGATGTCACGGTCCAGGTGATCGAGCGCACGACGGGCGACTGGCGGATCGTGGAGTCGAGCCACGATTGGCAAAAGCTGTCGGCGGGGGCGGTGCTCTTCTCGGTCGACGTTCCCGCTGGCGGTGAGGTCGGGCTCGAGTATCGAATCCAAGTTCGCACATGAGCCGTAGCGGACGGTCCACTGTTTGCGCCGCTGAGATGAGCCTTTCGGTCGGGTGAGTGCACGTTGACAGCGCTGGGTTTACACTCATATTTGCAGGCCTGTCGGGCGGGTCTTCGGCCGGGTATGCACCGGCAGGTGTTTTAGAAAGGAGAGTAATGGTTCAGGTCACGGTCAACGAAGGGGACGATCTCGAGCGCGTGCTGCGCCGCTTCAAGCGGCAGGTACAGAAGGCCGGTATCTTCACTGACCTCAAGCGCAAGAAGCACTACGAGAAGCCCTCCGAGACGCGGAAACGCAAGCGGAACGCGGCTCGCAGGCGCAGTCGGCGAACACGGCAGCGCAGGTAATCGCCGGTCCCCTACACAGCGGTTCACTTTGCGGCTCGCGTGACAGGTCGCGCGATGCCCTCATATATAAGTCGAGCCCAGATAGGGCTCGCTAGAATCCCGAGGGGTTGCTGATCACTATCTGCGACCCCTTTTGATGTTCTGGCGGTGAGAACCGATTCGTGGTAGCCAGTCGGGTCGCGGCCGCTATCTTCAGGCATGGGTCGCTCCACTCCCTCGCAGGTGAAACCGGCGCTAGGCCTCGGCCTGGCCGAGCGGTTTGAAGCTCACACGCGAACGAGCGGCCTGTTGCCGCGCGGAGCGGCGGTGACGGTCGCGCTCTCGGGTGGGCTCGACTCGGTCGTTTTGCTGGACTTGCTTTGCAGGCTGCAGTCCGGCTGGAATTGGAGCATCAGCGCGGCGCACTTCGATCACCGGATGAGGGAAACCAGTGGTCGCGAGGCGGAGTGGGTCGGCGAGCTGAGCGAGAGTTTGGCCGTCCCGTACGTTGTGGGGCGCTCGCCTACCGTGCCCCGCAACGAAGCGGAGGCTCGTGAGCAGCGCTACGCCTTCTTGCTCGAAGCGTGCGTGGAACTCTGCTCCGACACGCTCGCTACGGCCCACCAGGCCGACGACCAGGCGGAGACCGTTCTCTTCCGGCTTGTCCGTGGCAGCGGGCTCGGCGGCCTCGCCGGTATTCCCGCGCGGCGGCCACCGTGCGTCGTGCGGCCGCTGCTTCCATTCTGGCGCGTCGACCTGGAGGGCTACGCCGCCGAGCGTGAACTCGACTTCCTGACGGACTCGAGCAATCGCGATCTCTCGATCGCCCGAAACCTGCTTCGTCAGCGACTCATCCCCGACATCGAGGCCTCGGTAGCCCCGGATTTCCGCCTTCAGCTCCAGCGACTGGGTGGGTTGGCCGCCCGGGCCACCCGAGCGGTCGAGGGTGCAGTGGGAACGGCAGCGGCGGCGCTGGTCGAGGAGGTGTCGGAAAGCCGTATTGTAGTTGCACGTACAGGCTTTCTCGCCTATGATACTCACGTCCGGGCGCATCTCTTACGCGCACTCGCCGCGCGCGTGGGTCCACGTCCCAGCCGGGTCGGAACGCGCACCGCCTTGGAGTTTATTAATACGTGCTCCAGCGGGCGTAGGTTGGAGCTCGCCGGGGGCATCACGATCAGCCGCGAGTTCGATCGTTTGATTCTCGAGCGCCGCTCGTCTGATCTGCGGCGGCGAGATGAGGAGCTCGTCATTTCCGACCTGCGCGGTGGAGACGGACATGCGAGCATCGGCGGTGCCTGTTGGCGAGTCAGGTGGGTGCTCGGAGCGCGAGACGATCACACGGCGCCTGGCGAGCAGATCGCCTGCTTCGATCCCTCGGCGCTCCAACTGCCGCTGACGGTTCGAGGCTGGCGACCGGGCGACAAGATTCGGCTGGCAGCCGGCACTCGGAAGCTCAAGAAAGTGTTCGTCGATCGAAAGGTCGGTCGCTCCGAGCGCGCGAGCCGACCGTTGCTTGCGGATGAGGCCGGCGTGCTTTGGGTGGTTGGGTTGGCCCGCGGTGTGCGGGCCACCGATGACGAAAGCCAGGCGTTGTGCGTCCACATGCGACGAGAGGAATGAGCGAGGTCGCTACGTATCCGGGGTTAAAGACGATCCTGTTCGGCGAGGACGAGATCGCCGAGCGAGTGCGCGAGCTTGGAAAGAAGATCGACGCGTATTATCCGGCGGAGGACGAGATACTCGTCATCGGCTTGTTGAAGGGCGGCTTCATGTTCACCGCCGATCTCGTGCGCGCGATCGGCCGTGCCAACTTGAAGGTCGATTTCGTGATGGCGGCGCTGTACGGGAGAGGAACGGATGCCAGCGGCGACGTCAGGCTGCTGCACGGTACCGAACTGACCGTAGCAGACCGGCACGTTCTTGTGGTCGAAGATGTAGTCGACAGCGGCAAGACGCTGAATCGCATTTGCGACGAACTCGAGAGCGGGTCACCGCGCTCGTTGGAAGTCATCGCCCTGCTGCACAAGCGGCTCTGCACTGGGCTGAGGCATGAGCCGCGTTGGGTCGGCTTCGATGCGCCGGCCGAATGGCTGGTCGGATACGGATTAGACCTCGGGGAGCGGTATCGCCATCTGCCGTTTGTAGGTGCCGTTACTCCCGAGGATGCGAGAGGTAGATAAGACATGGCGGATTCGTCTCCGAAACGCGGAGAGCCACTGGGACGCTGGAGCCGGATGTCAAGGAGCCTGGCTTTCTGGGCGCTGATCATCCTGGTTCCGCTCATCATCATCCAGCTCTTGGGCCAGGGCCGCAAAGATGTGCAAGAGCTCAGCTACACCGATTTCATGTCCGAGCTCGACCAGGGCAACGTGCTGAAGGTCTCCGTGATCGAAGGCAAGGAGCTCGAGGGCGAACTGCGAGCCCCTGTGGGCGCGACCGGGCAGACGACTCGCGAGTTCTGGACCAAGCTGCCCGTTTGGCACAGTGAGGATTTGCTCAAGAAGCTCGAGGAGAGCGGCATCGCTATCGAAGCAGAAGAGGCACGCCCCAACTGGTGGGGCCTGCTCGCCGGTGCCCTACCTTGGATCTTTCTTTTCGGGCTGATGCTCTTCTGGCTTCGACAGATGCAGGCGGGCGGTGCACGTGCGTTCTCCTTCGGCAAATCGAAAGCCAAGCTGCTGTCCGGCGACACACCGAAGGTGACGTTCGCCGATGTGGCTGGCTGCGAAGAGGCCAAGGAAGAGCTGCAAGAGACCATTGAGTTCCTCAAGGACCCCACGAAGTTCACGCGGCTCGGCGGCCGTCTGCCGAAGGGCGCATTACTGGTCGGGTCGCCAGGGACCGGCAAGACACTCCTGGCGAAAGCCGTAGCGGGTGAGGCCTCGCGGCCCTTCTTCAGCATGTCGGGCTCCGATTTCGTCGAGATGTTTGTCGGCGTCGGCGCTTCGCGTGTGCGCGATCTGTTCGAGCAGGGTAAAGCGCATGCCCCCTGCATCATTTTCATCGATGAGCTGGATGCTGTAGGTCGACACCGTGGCGCCGGGCTTGGAGGTGGACACGACGAGAGGGAACAGACGCTCAACCAGCTGCTTGTCGAGATGGACGGCTTCGAGTCGAACGAGGGAGTCATTTTGGTCGCCGCGACGAACCGTCCGGATGTGCTCGATCCGGCCCTTCTGCGTCCCGGCCGCTTCGACCGACAGATCGTTGTCGATGTGCCGGACGTGAAGGGCCGTGAGGGTATCCTCAAGGTCCACACTCGGAAGATACCGCTGGCAGACGACGTCGATCTCGCCAAGCTCGCCCGTGCGACGCCGGGCATGAGCGGCGCCGACTTGGCCAACATGGTCAACGAGGCTGCCCTCCTAGCCGCGCGGAAGGAAAAGGACCGTGTCGACATGGACGACATGGAACAGTCGAAGGACAGAGTGCTGCTGGGTGCGGAACGTAAGAGCATGGTCATCAGCGATGAGGAGCGCAATCTCAGCGCCTACCACGAAGCCGGTCATGTCGTCGCCGCGCATTACACACCCGAGTGCGATCCTCTCCACAAGGTGACCATCGTTCCGCGCGGTCGAGCCCTGGGACTGACTTTCGCGATGCCGGAGGATGATCGGCACAGCTATTCCAAAGCCTACCTGCAGGCTCAACTCGTGTACGCCTACGGTGGGCGGGTAGCGGAGGAGTTAATCTTCGGCCCCGATAAGATCACCACGGGCGCCGGTAACGACATCGAGCGTGCTACGGCCTTGGCGCGTCGCATGGTCGCGGAGTGGGGGATGTCGGACAAGGTCGGCCCCATGAACGTCGGCGACCGTGCGGACGAGATTTTCCTGGGCCGCGAGATCGTCGAGCGCCGTGAGGTCAGTGAATTGATGTCGCAGACCGTGGATGAGGAAGTGCGTGGGCTCCTCGATGACGCGTATCAGGCGGCGACCCAGATCATCAGGGCGAACCAGAAGAAGCTTCACACCCTGGCGACGGCTCTCCTCGAACGCGAGACGCTGGACTCGGACGAGATCAACCTCGTGTTTGAAGGTAAGGAGCTACCTCCGCTGCCGGTCCCGGAGCCGGCGAAGCAAGAGAGTCAGCCCGGGGTAAAGGTGGCCGCTGATCGGTCAGCGAGCCTGGGGGCGGCGGGCAACCCGATCGAGAAGCTCAAGCCCGCCACCTCTTTCGAAACCCCGCGAGGGAAACTGCCCGAGCACTGAGACATCGCGATGAGCGAGGAACGGATGGCGACCGCAGAGTTCGCCACCATTCGTGAAACGGGAGTCGGTAAGCGCTGGCGAACTTCGCGCCGGACTATCGACTTGTCGAGTCCGGTGCTGATGGGCGTGCTGAACGTCACACCGGACTCTTTTTCGGACGGTGGGCTCTTTTTCGATCGGCAGGCGGCCGGACGGCGAATCGAGGAATTGGCGCGCGAGGGCGCTGACATCATCGATATCGGGGGCGAGTCGACGCGGCCCGGCTCGTTGCCGGTGGCCGAGGACGAAGAGGTACGCCGCGTGCTGCCGGCCATCGAGGCGGCGGCCCAGCAGGCGGGGGTCGCAGTGTGCGTTGACACCACCAAATCGGGTGTGGCGCGGCGTGCACTCGATGCGGGGGCCGAGATCATCAACGATGTCTCCGGTCTTCGTTTCGATCCGGTGCTGGCTGGACTCGCCGCGGAGACGGGTGCCGGCCTGGCATTGATGCACATGCGCGGCGAGCCGCGAACGATGCAGGAGCGAATCCACTACGACGACTTGATCGGCGAAGTCGGCGGGGAGCTCGGCAAATCGGTCGAGGCCGCTCTGCGCGCCGGTTGTCGGCCCGACCAGCTTGTGGTCGACCCGGGGATAGGCTTCGGAAAGACGGCCCGGCAGAACCTGGCTCTCATCAACATGCTCGACCAGTTGGAGCCGGCAGGGTACCCAGTCTTGATCGGACCGTCCCGGAAGTCGTTCATTGGTAAGACGCTCGGGCTCGAAGTCGACCAGCGGCTCGAGGCTACGCTGGCGGCTTGCGTCATCGCGTTCTTGCGGGGCGCGCGGGTCTTTCGCGTGCACGATGTGCGAGCGGCGCGACGGGCATTAGACATGGCGAAATCGATCATCGAAGAAAAGGACCGTGGGCAACTTTCTTGAACGAATCGCGTTCCTGAGGCCGGATCTCGGGGACCTGCTCCAGATGGCGGTGGTAGCGTACATCTTCTATCGCCTCCTGCTTCTGTGGGCGGGCACTCGGGCCATCCAGATGCTTCTGGGCCTCATCGTGCTCTTCGCCGTCTATGCCCTCGCCGAGGTGTTGCAGCTGGAATTGATCCGCTACCTGCTGCAGATCGTCTTCACCTGGGGCGTGGTGGCGGCCGTCGTCATCTTCCAGCCCGAGTTGCGCAGCGCCCTGACCAAGTTGGGGCAGAACCGTTTTTGGCGCTTCTTCTCCCGCTCGGAGAAGACGTCCGAGGCGCTGCTGGAGCTGGCTCACGCCGTCGAAGTTCTCGCTCGCAAACGCATCGGCGCGATCCTCGCCGTCGAGCGTGAGGTCGGTCTAGAAGAGTACGCGCGGAAGGGGACGCCGATCCAGGCGCCGATCTCCACCGAGTTGCTCGAGAGCATCTTCACCCGCTACGGCCCCCTCCATGACGGAGCCGTCGTCGTGCGCGGTGAGACGATGATCGCCGCGCGCTGTATCCTCCCGTTGACGCAATTCCCCGTGACCGACCGAAGTCTCGGCACGCGCCACAGGGCCGCCATCGGGCTGTCCGAGGAAACGGATGCCCTAGTCATCGTCGTCTCGGAGGAGACTGGCCACATCTCGCTAGCGCAACGGGGCCGTCTAGAGCGGAACGCCAGTGGCGATCGGTTGCGCGAGGCGCTGGGGATCATGCCCGCCGCCCGCGAACCGGCTGCCGCCCCGGTCCAACTGGCCGCCCCGCTCCAGTCGCCAGAGGCTGCCCCGGGCGAGCTGAGCCTCGTTGACAGAAGCTCTTCCGGGCCCTAGTGTTAAATGATACATAACATTCCAAGAGGGCTGGCCACCACCTAGCAACTGTGAGGTTCGCTTGCAACAGGAAGCCCAATACGCTCTCCTGCAGCTCTTCAGGGACGGCGGCTTCATGATGTATGCTCTGGTGCTCTGCTCACTGCTGGCGCTGGGCGTCATCATCGCGAAAGCCTATATCCTCATCGTCGCTCACCGTGATAGCCAGCGACTTCTCGCCCAGCTGCACGATATGCCGAAGGCGAACGTGGACTACAACGCGACCATCGAGCTGGCCGATGAGACTCAGGGGCCGGTGGCGGCGATCGTTTCGTCCGCGCTGCGCCGTGTGCGCGAGCGGGGTCACAGTGACGCCGACATTGAGAAGGCAGTAGCTACGACCGGAGCGATCGAGCTCGGCTTCCTCGAGCGGGGACTGGTGGTTCTCGCCACCGTGGCCAACGTGGCGCCGATGATGGGGTTCTTGGGCACGGTCGTGGGGATGATCGCCGCCTTCGGGGCGGTAGCGGAGGCGGGACAAATCGAAGCGACGCTGGTTGCCGGCGGAATCAAGGTGGCGTTGATCACGACGGCCACGGGGCTGACGATCGCGATCCCGGTCAACATCGCTTACAACTTTTTCGTGACTCGAATCGATCAACTCATTCTCGATATGGAGAAGGGGACAGAGGAAGTGATGGACATGTCTCCTCCCGCGCCGTAGCGTCCAGGTGGAGCGTAGATCGAGGAAGAAGGTGTAAGAGGCCATGGCAATTCTTCAGAGAAAAAGCCGGGTTAGCGACGAGATCCCCACGGCGTCGATGGCGGATATCGCGTTTCTACTGCTCATCTTCTTCTTGACCACGACCGTATTCGAAGAGGAGAAGGGGCTGCCCATCGTTCTGCCCGAGGCCGCCGCCGAGCAGGTCGAGGTCTCACAGAAGAACATCATCCACTTCCTGGTTCAGGAAGATGGGGCGATCGTCATCCGCCGCGGTGAGAGCACGGCCGAGCAGGTGGTCGCTTTCAGCCAGATCGAGGGCATCATGCGGCAGGAGATCGGCTCCAACCCCGAGATCATTGCGGCTGTAAAGACGGCACCGAACGCGCCGTATCGACACATGATCAATGTGCTTGATGAGCTGCAGTCCGCGAACGCACAGCGTATCTCCTTGCAGCTATGGGAGAGATAGACAATGGCAAAAAAGGGTGGACCGTTCGAGCGGAAATCGAAAGTCGGGGCCGAGATACCGGCCGCGTCGATGGCTGATATCGCTTTCTTGCTTCTGATCTTCTTCATGGTGTCGACGACGTTTAGACGCGAGCAGGATCGACACTTGACCTTCCCGAAGGCCGAGGCGACGCAGAAGCAGGATGAGAAGCGCAAGAACATCCTGCACATCTGGATCGAACCGGACGGGCAGGTGTATATAAATGACAGGTTGGTGCCGATGGAGATGGTGGCCGAGGTCGTGTTGCCGCTCTATCGAGCCAGTGACCGCCGTCTGTTGATCGCCCTACGCGGCGATCGCGACGTTCCGTACCGATATGTCAACTCGGTCACGGAGCAGCTGCGCGAGGCGAACGCGGTGCGCGTGTTCTTCCACACGGACCTCGAGAGCCGGCTGACGCGCGAGAGGAGGTAGGCTGCTATGGCAGAAACGGGTGCAGGCGCGAGCGGCGGCGTTATTCGCTGGACCGCCAACGACAATTTCAAGCGATCGTCGGGGGCCTGGCTTTGGGGCGGTGTGATCGTGGCCACGGTCTTTCATTTCGGCCTCTTCAAGTTCTTCCCCGAGCTGACGGCCTCGGACGTGAGCTTCGGCGTGAACGAGTTCGAAGCGATCGAGCTACCGCCGGAAGTCGATATCCCGCCACCTCCAGAGCAGATCTCGCGGCCGGCCGTACCTGTCGTAGCCGCGACCGAGCTGGAAGAGGACATCACCATCGCGCCGACGACTTTCGAGGAGAACCCTGTCGAGAACCTGCCGCCGCCGCCATCCGACGCGAGCCGTCTCGGCGATCAGCCGGTGTTCACACCTTATACGGTGAAGCCCGAGCTGAAGAACCGCAGGGAAGCTCTGCGCATCGTTGAGCGCAATTACCCCAAGCTCCTAAAGGACGCCGGAATCGGTGGGACCGTACTGGTGTGGGTGTTCATCGACTCGAACGGCGCCGTGAAGAACGCTCAGGTGCAGAAGGGTTCCGGTAACTCCTCTCTCGACGATGCGGCTCTGAAATCGGCGAATGTTTTCAGCTTCACGCCGGCCCTCAACAGGGACAAGAGAGTGCCGGTGTGGATCGCGATTCCGATTACGTTCGCGGTGAAGAACTAGGCCTCCGCGGCTGACGTCTCGGCCCGGCATCGCGGTGGCGGTGCCGGGCCTTCTTATTGGGGTCTGGAATGGTTAAATGCGTCCCGCGTTAGCTTGCTTGTGGTTTACCGGACTCGTAACTTTGCTTGATTATGTATCTTGAGCGACTCGAGCGCGCTTTGCCCGTAGTCCAACGGCGGATCGAACGGGCTTGCGAGCGGGCCGAGCGCTCCGATGCACGTTCCATTACGCTCGTGGCCGTCACCAAAGGCCACCCGCTCGAGGCTCTGCGGGCCGCTCGGCAAGTCGGTCTGAGCGTGATCGGTGAGAATCGCGTTCAGGAGGCTCGATCGAAGTGGGCGGAGGCGGGGAATCTCGGGCTCGCCTGGCACCTGGTTGGGCATCTACAGCGAAACAAGGCGGGTCAGGCGCTCGGCATGTTCGACCTCATCCACTCAGTGGATTCGCTGCGCTTGGCGCGCACTCTCGATAAGGAGGCCGAAAAGTCCGGCCGAGCGGCGTCGATTCTGGTTCAGATCAACGCCAGCGGAGAAGAGTCGAAGTACGGATTAGATGCCGGGGCGGCGTTTTCTGTGCTGCGCGAGATCTGCCAGCTGTCCGGCCTGCGGGTCTCGGGGTTGATGACGATGGCGCCGTTCACCGATGAGGAATCGATACTACGGAGGACGTTCCGTGGGATGCGGGAGCTCTACGAGCGATGCCGCGATGAGCTGGAGCGATTCGAGGCCCGGCATCTATCGATGGGAATGACGAACGATTTTGAAATAGCGATCGAGGAGGGCAGCACGATGCTGCGGCTCGGTACGGTGCTGTTTGGGGAGCGGGGACAATGATCGATCTAACGCCACTCGATGTAAGAAAAAAGAAGGGCGACTTCCGGCGCGCGGTGCGTGGCTACGATCACGAGCTCGTCGATGACTTCCTCGACATTGTCGCCGAGCTGTTGGAGGAGCTCGTTAAGCAGAACGAGGCATTGGTCACAGCTCAGCAACTCCGCACCGAGGCGCAGGCGCAAGCCGACCGGGAAGCGGACCTCGTGCGGCGCGAGGCGCAGAGCCAGGCGGAGCGCATCGTCGAGGAGGGCCAACGATCGCTCCGCGAACTGGCGCGTCAGATCGAGACCCTTCAGACCAGAAAGGCGCAATTCGTGCGCGCCTTTCGCACACTGCTCGAGCGGTACTACTCCGAGCTCGAGTTGGAGGAGGAGCGGCGCGAGGAATCCCGGCCGGCCGTTGCCCCGCCGCCGATGCCTTCCGAACCACCTCCCGAGGTGCCTGAGGAAAAGATCGAGAATTCGAGCTCCGATTGGCTGTCGTCGCTCGTAGCGGAAAGGGAGCAGGAGGAGGCGACCTGATGTCAGAGCGGGGCGCTGACCTGCTGCTTCAGCGGATCCGCTCGGCCTCCGAGGCAATCACCGAACGCGTGACCGTCACGCCGCGTATCGCGATCATCTTGGGTACCGGGCTCGGGGCCCTGGCCGAAGAGATCGAGGCCGAGGCGACCATCCCGTACGAGGAGATCTCCGATTTCCCCGTCCCGACAGTAGAAAGTCATAGCGGTCGCCTGCTTGTGGGCCACCTCTCCGGACAGCCGGTCGTGGCCATGCAGGGTAGGTTCCACCGCTACGAGGGCTACACTCTTCAACAGGTGACATTCCCCGTGCGAGTGATGCGCGACCTCGGTGCGGAGACTCTGATCGTCTCGAACGCGTGCGGCGGGATGAATCCGATGTGGGACGTCGGCGATCTGATGCTGATCGCAGACCACATCAACCTGCTCGGCGATAACCCGCTGATCGGCCCCAATCCGGACGAGCTGGGACCGCGCTTTCCCGATATGTCCGAGCCTTACTCGCTGGAACTTCAGCGGCTCGCCCTAGAAGTGGCGCGGGAGAAGAGAATAACACTGCGACGGGGTGTCTATGTGGCCGTACCGGGTCCTAACTTGGAGACGCGCGCCGAGTACCGCTTTCTCAGGGCGATCGGAGCCGACGTGGTCGGAATGTCGACGGTTCCCGAAGTCATCGTGGCGGTACACGGCGGCATGAGGGTGCTGGGAGTGTCGATCATCACCGATAGTTGTCTGCCGGACGCTCTGAAGCCGGCCAGCGTGGAAGATATCATTCGCGTCGCCGGCGCGGCGGAACCGAGGTTGACGTCCTTGATCAAGAACGTTGTCGCCCGTTTGGGCTAGTCGTCACGAGATGAGTGAAGAGCGTTACCGAGAGATACCCGATAACCCTACCGAGCTCGAAGAAGCCGTACTCGATGCCTGGGAGGGTGAAGATACGTTTGGCAGGTCCCTCGAGCTCACCAGCGCCGGGGAGCCGTTCGTCTTTTACGAAGGGCCACCAACGGCCAACGGTCGTCCTGGAATCCATCACGTCTTCTCCCGCACGCTGAAAGACACTTTCTGCCGGTATCAGACGATGCAGGGCCGCTCGGTCACGCGCATCGCCGGTTGGGATACGCACGGTCTGCCTGTCGAAGTGGAGGCCGAGAAGGCGCTCGGTATATCCGGCAAGCCCGAGATAGAGAAGATCGGTGTGGAGCGATTCACCGAGGAGTGCCGGAGGCACATCTTCACCTACAAGGAGGACTGGGAGAAGCTCTCGCAGCGCATCGGTTTCTGGCTCGACTACTCGCAGGCCTACGTCACCTGCTATCCGCAGTACATAGAGAGCGTCTGGTGGGCGCTGTCCCAGTTTCACGAAAGGGGCTTGCTCTACCGGGGGCACAAGGTCGTCCCCTACTGCCCGCGGTGCGGAACCGGGCTCTCCAGCCATGAGGTCGCTCAGGGCTACGAGGAGGTCACCGAGCCGGCGGTCACGGTAAAGTTCCCGGTGAAGGATCGGCCGGGCGAGTTTCTTCTGGCCTGGACGACTACGCCCTGGACGCTACCCGGCAACGTCGCACTCGCTGTCAGTCCGATGATCGCCTACGTGAAAGCGCAGGTCGGGGACGAGTTTTACTACCTGGCTGAGCGCCTGGCGGACGACGTGCTCGGCGACGGCTACGAGGTTCTAGAGACGATGCCGGGCGGCAAGCTCGCGGGCATGCGCTACGAGCCCGTCTTCCCGTTCTTGAGTGATGCTGTCGGCGCGGAGGACGGGTGGTACGTGGCCACGGCGGACTTCGTCACCGCCGAGGAAGGCACCGGCATCGTCCACACGGCGGTGATGTACGGGCAAGACGACTACGAGTTGGGTATGGCCCTCGGTTTGCCCGCTCACCACCTGGTGGATGAGCAAGGCCGCTTCATCGACGAGGTGAAGCCCTGGGCCGGCGTCTTCGTCAAGGACGCGGACTCCGAGATCATCGCCTCGTTGCGGGACTCGGGACGGCTACTCGAGTCCAAAGACCACGCCCACACGTATCCCTTCTGCTGGCGTTGCGGCACGCCGCTGCTCTACTACGCTCGAGATTCCTGGTACCTACGCACGACCGCCGTCAAGGACAAGTTGTTGAACCACAACGCTTCGGTGAGCTGGCATCCGCCGGAGATCGGTCGCGGCCGCATGGCGGAGTGGCTGGAGAACAACGTGGACTGGGCGCTCTCGCGTGACCGTTACTGGGGCACACCCTTGCCGGTTTGGATCTGCGATCGAGACGACAACCATATCGAAGTCATCGGAGGCTACGAGGAGTTGGGGCGGCGCTCGGGTATAGAGATCGGTTCCGATTTCGACCCGCATAAGCCCTACATCGACACGGTCGAGTGGCGTTGCGCGGTGTGTGACGGGACCATGCGCCGGACACCGGAGGTCATCGATGCGTGGTTCGATTCCGGGTCGATGCCCTTCGCTCAGTGGCACTACCCGATCGAGCATGGGGACGAGTTCAAGGGTCAGTTCCCGGCGGACTTCATCGCCGAGGGTGTCGATCAGACGCGGGGTTGGTTCTACTCGCTGCTCGCCATCTCGACGGTGCTGTTCGATTGCGCGCCCTACAGACACGTGGTGGTCAACGATCTCGTGCTGGACGAGGAGGGCGTCAAGATGTCGAAGTCCCGGGGCAATGTCGTCGATCCCTGGGAGGCGATTCATGAGTTCGGTGCCGATGCGATTCGCTTCTACCTGCTATCGGTTAGTAATCCCTGGTTTTCCAAGCGGCACGACCGCAAAGCGATAGCTGAGGTGCGGCGGAAGTTCTTCGGCACGCTATCGGCCACCTATCGTTTCTTCGAGCTCTACGCGAACCTGGAGAACTGGACGCCGGAAGAGCGACCCCCGATCGACAAGCGCCCGGTAATGGATCGCTGGCTGCTGTCGCGTCTGGACGGGCTCGTCGCGGCATGCCGCGCCGACATGGACAGCTTCGACGTAACACCGGCGATCAGACGCATCGGCGAATTCGTGGTCGACGACCTGTCGAACTGGTACGTGCGACGCTCCCGCGCCCGCTTCTGGGGCACGCGGTCCGCCACCCGTGAGACGCTGGAAGCTGCGTTCGCCACGCTTTGGGAAACGCTGGTGGCGGTGTGCCGGCTGCTGGCGCCGATGACGCCTTTCCTAACGGATTGGATCCACCGCGAGTTGACCGGGAAGTCTGTACACCTAGAGAGCTACCCGGGACTCGAAGGATACCAGAATACGGACCTGGACGCCTCGATGGACCTCGGGCGCCGGCTGTCCGGGCTGGGTCGTGGCGCAAGGGAGTCGGCGGGTATTCGGGTGCGACAGCCGCTGCGTCGGCTCACCGCGGCGGTTCCGCCCGGCCTAGCCAGCCGCATGGATCGTGAGGTATTGGAGATCGTGCGCGATGAGCTGAACGTGAGGGAGCTCGCCTTCGTGGACGATCCCGGCGAGTTGTTGACCTATCGGGCGGAGCCCAATTTCGCGGTGTTGGGTCCGGAGTTTGGGCCGCGCGCCGCTCGGGTGGCCGAGGCGGTACGCGGTCTCGAGGGCTCTGAATTGGGGGCGTGGCGTTCACGGGGCGGCAAACTGTCCGTCCAGGTCGACGGTGAAGGGGTTGAGCTCCCGGCCGCGGCCGTCACCGTGGTCGAGGAGCCGCAGCCCGGCCTGGTGGTGCAGAGCGAGGCCGGGATCACCGTTGCCCTCGACGTGGTACTGGACGACGGACTGAGGTCGGAAGGGACGGCGCGCGAGCTGGTGAACCGCATTCAGCGGCTCCGAAAGGAAGCGGGGCTGGAACTGGACGACAGGATCCGTTTGGGTATCTTTGGGGCGCCCGAAGTGGTCTCAGCGGCGAAGACTCATCGTAACTATATCGCCGGCGAGGTGCTGGCGGTGGAAGTGGAGGTTGGCTCACATCAGCCGCAGCGCCCCGGGTACGAGCATACGCGGGAGATTCAGCTCGAGGGGCGCGAGGCGGTGATTGCCGTCGAGGTCGGGTGAAACGAGGCGGGCTATCGGGCTCAACACGCGTTGAAATTGGGAACCCAGGAGTAGCGATGACCACGAACAAGAAAGACCGGGCGCATTTCGAGCAGCGCCTTCTTGAAGACCGGGAGCGGGTCGTCAAGCAGCTGGCGCAGTTCGACGAATCCTTCTCCAACAGTCTGCAGGCATCCGACGGCGATTTGTCGGCGTACAGCTTCCATATGGCGGATCAAGGAACCGACGCGATGGAGCGAGAGAAGGCTTTCCTGTTTGCGAGCAAGGAAGGACGGCTCCTCTATCATATCGATGAGGCATTGCGTCGACTCTACAAGTCGCCGGAAACCTTCGGAACCTGTGAGGAATGCGGGTCGCCGATCGGTTATGAACGATTGGATGCCCTGCCTCACGCTAGGCTCTGCATCGAGTGCAAAGAGCGTGAGGAGAACGGTGACGCTTAACGGCTACCCGGTCGAGGAGTTGGGCAAGCCTGAAGAGCTGACGGCGGTTTCCGAACGCGGGAAGCTTGCGGCCTTTGCCGGCACGGCTGTCCTCATCCTGATGCTGGATATCTTCACGAAGTACCTGATCCAGCAAACCATGCATAAGTATGACTCGATTCCCGTACTCGGTGACTTCTTTCGCCTGACCTTCATTCACAACCCCGGAGCAGCCTTCGGGCTCCATCTCGGAGCCTACTCTCGCTTCATCTTCTTGGGCTTGGCCTTCATCGCGCTCGGGGTCCTTGTAGTCATGTACCGGCACACCTCGTCGAACGACAAGACGAAGCTGTTCGCTATAGGCGCCATCGCCGGCGGAGCTTTGGGGAACGTCGTCGACCGCATCCGTTCGGCGGAGGGCGTGGTCGATTTCCTCGATTTCGGCGTCGGTAACCTGCGCTGGCCCGTCTTCAACGTTGCGGATACTGCGGTCACGATCGGCGCGGTGCTGCTCTTGTTTTCGCTCTGGGCGGAGGACCGGCGCCGTGACCGCGAAAAAAGTGGATCGGCTTGAGAAACAGGACGGTACCGTTGTCTATCGCATTCGCGTCGAGGAACCGCCCGACCAAAGACTCGACCGCTTCCTCGCCGAACAACTGTCACTTAGCCGCTCCCATACAGCTGCTCTGATCGAAGCTGGCCGCGTTCACATCGGCGAGCACGTTCCCAAGAAAAGCTACATACCGGAACCGGGGGACATCATCATCGTCGCAGTCCCGCCCCCGCCACCCATCGCCGCCGAGGCCGAGGATATCCCGCTCGAGATCCTCTATGAAGACGACGGCTTTCTCGTTGTTAATAAACCAGCTGGAATGGTCGTGCATCCAGCCCCTGGACACCGGCGTGGCACTCTCGTAAACGCTCTGTTGCATCGCGTCGGCCAGCTCTCAACCGTGGGAGGTGCACACCGCCCGGGCATCGTGCATCGCCTCGACAAGGACACCTCGGGGCTCGTCATCGTGGCCAAAGACGAGAAGGTGCACCGCAAGCTCGCTGATGCCCTCGCTCGTCGGAAGATACGCCGTCACTACCTGGCGGCTTGCTGGGGCCACCTGCCGGACGACAGCTTGCTCATCGAGGCCGACATCGGGCGGCACCGCCGCGACCGCAAGAAGATGGCGGTGGTGCCGGGAGCTCGACCCGCAGCCACCGAGATCCAGCGGCTGGAGCGTTGGCGCGCCGCCGACTTCCTCCGCATACGGCTGCACAGCGGCCGCACGCACCAGATTCGTGTGCACCTCCACCACATCGGCCACCCGATCGTCGGCGACCGCCAATATGGTGCGGCTTGGGAGCGGGGATTGGGGGGTGCCGGAGACCGCTGGCCCCGGGATTTTGTGAGGCAGGTGACACGGCAGTTCCTTCACGCCGCGGAACTCGCCCTGGAGCACCCCATAACGGGAGCTAGCTTACAATTCTCGGCCCCGCTGCCCGAGGCGCTCGAAGAGGCGGCAGAATGGGCTCGCCAGACGAGTTGACCGAGGCGTTAGTCGTTATTAAACTTATACTTCCGCGAGTGACTGCACTCGATCCCTCCCCCGGTTCCCACGAGTTCCAGAGGGTTGTTCAAGGTGTCGGACTACGCCAGGCGCCAGCTTCTCTTCGAGGTAGGCGACTACTTGTTCGCCGCCGACGCCGGTGAGGTGCTGGAGATCCTCGAACCGGTAAGCGCGACGCCCGTCCCTGGCGCCGTCGCGGGCGTCGACGGTCTGGTCAATCTGCGCGGAAAGCTGATCGTTTCCGGCCATTTCGCGAGGCTACTCGGGTTGAAGCGGGAAGGGGTGGATGAGCCCGCGCTGGTGGTGTTCGAGCACGGAGGTCGCTCGGTCGCCCTGCAGGTCGATGGAGTCGTGGGAATGGCCCCCGCATCAGGCGGGGAGCTAGATGTGGGGGGTGACCTTCTAGCGGCGCTGGGCGCACGCGATGTCGTCCGGGGTGTGGGGCGATTCGGATCGCGGCCGTACTTCCAGTTAGACATGGCGGCGGTCTTCGCGCGAGTGCTGGAGCGGGACGGCGAGGGTGGTCCGGGGTTAGAGCTGGGATCGACGGAAGGGCAGGTTGCATAATGGGCCGCACGGTGCTGGTTGTAGATGATGCGATCTTCATGCGCACGATGATCGGTGACATCCTGAAGCAGGCCGGCTTCGAGGTGGTGGGCGAGGCTGCATCGGGCATCGAGGCCGTAGAGAGGTACAAGGAGCTGAATCCGGATCTGGTCACCATGGACATCGTTATGCCCGACATGGGTGGAATCGATGCGGTGCGTGCGATCATCAAAGAGGATCCAGACGCGAGAATCCTCATGTGCAGCGCGATGGGGCAACAGGGTTTGGTGGTCGAAGCGATTCAGGCGGGGGCGCGCGATTTCGTGGTCAAGCCGTTTCAGCCTTCACGAGTTATCGAAGCTGTTCAGCGCTTGTTGGGATGAGCGAGCACGACAAGTACGCCCAGCTATTTGCAGCGGAGGCGCGCGAGCATCTTTCTGAGATGAGTCGCGCGCTCGTTGCACTGGAGGACGAGCAGCAAGGCGGCGAGGCGCTCGATTCCGTTTTTCGCTCAGTCCACACCATCAAGGGTATGGCGGGGGCGATGGGCTATGACGTGGCGTCGCGCCTAGCTCACAACATCGAGTCGTTACTGGATGAGCTGAGGTCTGAAGAACGAGAGGCGAGGGGCGACGTCGTGGACCTTCTGCTCGAGGCCACCGATGTGCTGGACGCCGTCGTCGAGGCGACGGTCGCGGGCAAGCAGCCACCGGATCCGTCAGACATCGTGGAGCGTCTCGTCCTGTGTCGGCTGGCCGATGAGGGTGGCGGCGGTCCGGAGGTCGGTCGGGCGGCGGCAAGGGAAACGAGGGCCGCTCTGCCTGGGGCGGCAGGGCCGTCGGGCATTTCCTCGATTGCGCGGGCGGGGGCGACCTCTCGCCGCGCCGACTCGAGTCGCGTTCGCGTCGACATCAGACGGCTCGATGCACTGCTGAATCTATTGGGTGAACTGACGATCGTGCGCAGTCGTCTGCGAGCGCTGGCCGATGACCTCGAGTCGGAAGGGCTATCCGAAGCTGTGGAAGAAGCGAGCAAGCTCGTCGGCGAAATGCAGATGCACGTCATTGAAAGCCGAATGGTTCCTGTCTGGCAGATCTTCGATCGTTTTCCGCGGCTCGTGAGAGACGCCGCGCGTGCAGCGGGGAAGGAAGTGGAGCTGGACATCAGCGGCAAGGAGCTGGAGCTGGATCGTTCGATGCTGGATGCGATCAGCGATCCGCTCGTTCACTTGTTGCGTAATGCGGTCGACCATGGCATCGAGTCGCCCGACGAGCGCGAGAAGCACGGGAAGCCGCGGGCCGGGCGGGTTGGACTGTCGGCGCGCCGCGAGCGGTCTCGCGTGGTCATCGTGGTGCGAGACGACGGTCGCGGTATCGACCGCGACGAAATCACGGCTCTGGCACGGCATCGAGGTCTGCTCGCCAAGAACGCCGAGTTGAGCGATCAGGAGCTGTTCCGGATCGTGGCTCGGCCTGGGTTTTCCACTGTCGAGAAGGTCACGGCGCTTTCCGGTCGCGGTGTCGGGCTCAACGTCGTGGACGACACGATTCGCGGACTTGGCGGTTCTGTCGAGCTGCGAACCGAGGAGCGGGGCGGCACGACCGTCCGTCTCGAGCTTCCGCTCACGCTCGTCATCCTGCCGGCGCTGGTCGTGGAAGTCGGTGGCCAATTCTATGCGCTTCCAGCTACGTTCACCCGGGAGAGCTTCGAAGCGATCGAGTCGGATGTCGAGCGAGCCCACGGGCGCGAGTGGATCTGCTGGCGTCACGAGCGCGTGCCGCTCACGCGTCTGCAGAGGCTGTTTGGCAACGGCCGCGAGGCTCGCAACGGTGCTAAGCTAAAGCTGGTAGCGCTGGAATATGGTGGCGAGAAGCTGGTGGTCTCGGTGGATGGCTTCGTGCGCGAGGAGGAGATAGTGGTCAAGTCTTTCGATCCGCCGCTCGGCACGGTCCCGGTTTTCTCGGGAGCCACAGTTCGTTCGGACGGGCGGCCGGCGCTCGTTGTGGATGTCGGCAACTTAGACGGGGCTAGTTACTCGTAGCCAACGGTTGCTTTAATGGATGAAGCACAAGATCGACGCGACCTGCAGCTCGATGCGCTGAAAGAGGTCGCGAACGTCGGGGCAGGCCATGCGGCGACGGCGCTGAGTCAGCTAACGAATCGCCGGGTGATGATCGACGTTCCCAGTGTGCAGGTATGCGACATCGAGGAAGCGGCTGCGGGTGTGTTGAACGGGAACGGTGTGGTCGCGGCCATCCTGATGCACGTCCTTGGCGACTTAACGGGGCGCAGTCTTATGCTGTTCGACAAGGACTGCGCGTTGCAGCTCGCGGATTTGCTACTGAGCAGGGAGCCGGGTACGACCAAGGTATTCGGTGAACTCGAGCAATCATCGCTCAAGGAGACGGCCAACATTCTTACGGGTGCGTACTTGGGTGGTCTCTCCGACTTGTTGGGGCTAATGCTCATACCTTCGGTGCCCAGTCTGGCCATCGACCTGTGTGCGGCGGTGCTGTCCACCGCCTATCTCAACTTTGGGTATGAACGGGGCATCGTGATCATTCTGGACACGCGCTTTAGGTTCGAACCCGGAGGTACCGGCATGGCCGGACACTTTGTTCTCTTGCCGGATCCGGCGAGCCTCGACGTGATTCTGAGGGCCGCTCGGCTCACCTAGAAGGATGACTGGACTAGTTCACTCTGAGGACGACCTTCGCGTACTGCGGGCTCTGGCCAATCGCATAGATCCTGGAGACGCAGGGGCGTGCAACAACCTGGGAGTCGTTTACTTCCAGAAGAGCCTGTTCGAGGAAGCGATCGAGCAGTTTCGTCGCGCGCTCGAGATCGATGGAAAGATGGAAGTCGCGCGCCGCAATCTTGAGATCGCTTACCATCAGACGGGCTACTACGATCGTCGAATCGCAGAGCTGATTGGCCGCATTCAGGCCGACGATGATGACGACAAGGCGCGTCGCGAGTTGGCCGAATCCTTCCTGCAGGCCGGACGTGTAGACGAGGCGATCGCGCAGTACGAGACGCTGGCGGGCAGCCACCCCGACGACTGGCGTCTCCTCATGCAACTGGGCAATGCCGAGAAGAATCGGGGCGAGCTGAAGCGCGCCAGCGAGTGGTTCGAGCGCGTGCGCGAGCTCGAGCCGAAGCGAGCCGCCGTTTACTATGCTCTAGGCGAAATCCTCTACAACCAAGGGATGAATGAAGAGGCCATCGCCCACCTGCGTAAGGCGCTGTCGCTCGATGCAGGGCTGGCGGATGCCCACCGGCTGCTCAGCTTCATCTACGGCGAGGTCGGCGAGTCGGATAAAGCGGCGGAACACGCCACGCGAGCGGTCGAGCTCAACCCAGCGGCGGCGCGTGCGCAAGTCAACCTCTCGCTGGACCGCTACAGCTCGGCTCAGTACCACGAGCTGACCGGGGGCGAGCCGACGCCGGCGGCGCAGCCCAAGGAGGCCTTCGCGCACCTGGCCCTGGGGATCGCCTTCAGAGCGCGCGGTTTCTACGAGGAAGCGCGACAGGAGCTCTCACGGGGACGAGAGGCCGGTGAGGACACAGCGCTGATCGACCAAGCCGAGGCCGAGCTCGCCCTGCTCGAAGGAGACGCCGAAGGTGCGCTGTCGCGGTACGATGCGCTCCTCTCGAGCCTGGACAGCAGCCCGAAGGTATGGAACGAGCGCGGTGTCGCGCTCCACCAGGTCGGCCGCTTGGATGAGGCGCAGAAGAGCTACAGCCGTGCGCTGGAGATCGATGAGAACTACGGACTGGCATGGAACAACATAGGCGTTCTGAGTGCTCACCGTGGGGATAGCGCTGCCGCCGAGGTCGCATTCAAGCGTGCGCTCGAGGTGCAACAGGATTTGGATGACGCGCGACTGAACCTAGGTCTGCTGTGGACGAAGGGCGGGCAACTCGAGAATAGTCTGGAACTCCACGAAGAGATGCTGGAGAGCGATGCCAGTCGGGCGGATGCGTGGAACGGCCTGGGCGCGACGTTCATGTCACTGGAGCGTTTTGTCGAAGCACGTAACGCCTTCGTAAGAGCGGTCGAGCTGAATCCTCATTTTACGCCGGCCCGCTACAACTTGAGCTTCGCTCTCGCTCGACTTGGAGATCATGAAGGAGCTCTGCGCGAGACCAAGCAGGCACTCGAGCTCGATCCGTACTACACGTCGCCGCGTTACAAGCTCTCTATCGACCTGCATTACGAAGGAAGTGAAGTCTGGGCGCCTGAATTGGCGGCGCCCGAGCGAATCGAGGCCCGCGGGCCGGCAATTCGCGACTTCGAGTTCGATCCAGCAGAACTCGAGGATGTGTTCAAGGAGCTCGACGCTCCGGGCTTGGCCGAGGCGGGAGCCGTGGAAGTGGTCGAGGAGGTCGCGGCCGTCTCGCTCGCGGCGGCACGCGAGTATCTGGCCAACGGGCTCTACGACCGCGCACTTGCAGAGGCGACACAGGCCGTTCGCGAAGGCGCGGACAGAGCGGATGGCGCGCTGTTGATCGGCGAGGTGTACACGCAGCGCGGCCTCCACGGTGAGGCGCTCGAGCGCTACGAGCAGGCTCGGCGATTGCGACCCGGTGATCCCGAGGCCCTGGCGGGAGCGGCCCGCTGCCTGCTGCGGCTCGATAGGTTGGAAGAGGCCCGCGAGTTGGCTGAAGAACTGCAGCCGCAGGCTGGTGATGATCTCGGCTACATGCTGACGGTCGGCGAGATCCTCACGCGGTCGGGCGATGCGAAACGGGCGATGGAGGTGCTCGACATCGCTGTCCAAGCGGCGCCCCACGATCCGGTGGTGCATAGGCAGTTGGCGCGGGCGGCGCTGGCGGGCGGCAACCGTCGGCGCGCCAAGAACGCGTACTGGAAAGCGATTACAGAGGACCCCGACTACGCGGCGGCGCGGGTCGAGCTGGGACAAATATTGGTTGAAGAGGGCGCCTACGACGAGGCGGAAGGTGAGATTCGCCGCGCTTTGCAGCTGATGCCGACGTACACGACGGCCAATTTGGTACTTGCCGAGCTGCTCTCGCGCCAGGGAAAGACCCGGGAGACTATTAATTTGATCGCCGGCCTATTGGAGGTCGAACCCTACAATATCGACGCCCTGGTGGTCCTAGGCGAAGCTCTCGCGGCCGAGGGGCGGCAGCGCGACGCCGAGCAGGCATTTAGCCGGGTGCTGCACTTCGATTCCGATCGGTCGATCGCGCTGTTTCGATCGGGCGAGTTGGCCGCCGAGTCCGGACGTTACCGAGAGGCTCTCAGCTACTGGCGCCGTCTTTTCGAGGTCGATCCGGAAAGCGAATATGCGGCGCGGGCCCGTGTGCAAGCGCGGGCAGCGCTGGGTCTGAACATCGCCTTACAGGGCGCAGCGGCGCAGGGTGGTGGATAGATGCCGATAGAGGGCTCGCTGCGCGAATTCGCGCTACAAGACATCTTTCAGTTGCTTCACCTGTCGCGAAAGACCGGCGAGCTGAAAGTGGTTCGCGAGCCGTCCGGGCTGCGCGGCGCAGTGATCTTCAGCGGCGGTGCCGTCGTGGATTCCGATGTGGACGAGGAGACGCCGCGCCTCGGGTACATGTTATTGAACGCCGGAAAGATCACCGAGGCGGATCTCCAGCATGCAGGTCGAGTGCATTCGATGGATGCGAGGCGCTCGTGGACGGACATTTTTTCTTCGCTCGGCATACTCGACCAGGAAGACCTCGAGGAGTACGCGAAGTTTCAGGTCGAGGAGTTCGTCTACGAAGTACTGAGTTGGCAGGACGGACGTTTCTCGTTTGGTGAACGCCCGGTGGCAGAGTCGGAGCGCGTCACCTGGATACCTGTGGAGTCGCTGCTCATGGAGGGGGCCCGACGTGCGGATGAGCTGTCGGCGCTTCCGACGACTATTGACAGCCCCAACGCCGTACCGCGACTGTCAGAGAAAGCGGCCACAGACGGAGGTATGTTAGATCTCTCGCCACAGGACTGGGAGGTCATAGGCCGGGTGGACGGCGTCACGGATGTGAAGTCGCTCGCCTGGACCCTTGGGCGCAGCGAGTTCGAGGTGAGTAAGGTCATCTCGCTGCTCGTTCAGAAGGGGCTGATCGAGCTGCAGAGTCAGGAAGATGCACGCACCAAACCCCCGCATGTGATGGCCCTTGATCGAGTCGAGCGAGAGATCGAGGCCGGCGAGCTGGATGTGGCCCGCAGGCACATAGACTCCGTGCTCAGAGCGCACCCCGAGGAGCCCCGTGCTCACCTTTTGGCGGCGCGCATCCTCGAGCACTCCCGCGATCTGAGGGCGGCCGCGGAGTGCTACGAAAAGACACTCAGCTTCGATCCGTTGGCGGAGGAGGCACGGCAGCGATTGGGTCTACTGAAGCTCCGACTCGGGGACGTTGACGGAGCTGCGCGAGAGTGGACGGCATACTTGAGGATGGCTCCGAATACGCCTGACCGCCGGCGTGTTGAGCGGGCGATGGCTGCAGTCAGAGAGCTGCAAATCATACTGAGCGAGTTCGATGGCAGGGAACATCCGTAGATCGCTGCAGGAGCTGAGCGCCGAGGTCGCGACGAACCCGAACTCGACCGCGTTCGTTGAGTTGGCTGCCGCGTATCGCGAGCGCGGCGACGCCCGTCGTGCGCTTTGGCTGTGTCTGCGGGGACTGCAGCGACATCCCACGCACGTGGAGGCTCACTTCGAGCTTGGTCGGATCTATGAAGCGCGAGGCGAGCGGGAGTTGGCGCTGGACGAATGGAACATCGTCCGGCAACTGGCGCCCGATCACCTCGCTTCGCGCCTCGCCTTGGTACGGCTCTACATCAGCGAGGGCCGACGAGCCGACGCGCAGGTCGAGCTCGAAGCCGCTCAGGAAATCTCCCAGGGGAACGCGATTATTACGGAACTCTGGGATGAGCTTGAGGACCTCGACGAGGACAGACCCGTCGCCGCACGGGAGGGTGTCTTCGATAGTCTGGTCGCGGACTATCCCGGCACTCTGGGGATTCTGCTCATCGATCGAGACGGCCGGGTGATCGTAGGGGGGATTTCGCAGGAAGGCGTGGAGTCGGATATGGCGCTGGCCGTGAATCTCTACAGCGCCCAGGCGGAGGCGGAACGCGTGGCGTCGTACCTCGGAATGGGCGACCTGAGTGGGTTCGTTGTCGAGAGTGACTCGGCGCGGCTTACCGTTTCGCCGGTGGAAGAGAATGTGGTCGTCGTCGTGACGAGCCACGATGTTCCGGCGGGGCGGGCGGCTCGTGTGGGTCAGAGGGCGTGGCAAGTCGCGCAAGATTACCTGAGCACCAACGGGCGATGAGAGGAACTCCGTACGAAAACACGCTGGCTCATGTGATGAGAATGCCCGGAGTGCGCGGCGCCCTGGTCGTCGCAGTCCGAGACGGCCTCGTGGTTGATGGGCGAGTGCACGTTGGCGTCCACGGAGAGGCTGTCGCCGCGCTCGCCGCATCGCTCTATCGACGTGCCTGCCGAGCGACAGGGGACGGCGAAGGCGAGGGCCGTTTCGTCGAGCTCGATGCTGAGCGGGGCCGGATCATGATCGCGGGCCAGGGCGATCTCGCCCTGATGGCCTTTGTGGAACGGCGGGCCAATGCTGGCCAGGTCCGGCTCGCCGTGCGGCGGGCGGCGCAGAGCCTCGACGCTTCGGGAGAAGTCGTCTAGATGGACCGCCTCGATCTGCGGCAGATCCAAGAGGCCTTTTCCAGTCCGCTGGAAGAATTCGTGCGCGAGACACGAGTACGGCTCGCCGTGTTGATCAACCGCAGCGGCCAGGTCCTGGCGCAGCACGGATTCGACAAGCTCTTCGACCTGGTGGGCGTCGCCTCGCTGGCCGCGGGGATCAACGCCTCGAGTCGCGCGCTGGCTGTGCAGCTGGGTGAAGAGGAGTTCGAGCATTTGCACCACGCTGGCCGTTCCCGCCAGCTGTTCCTCGGGCACTTCGACTCCGCCGCCGGCCAGTTGATGCTGGTGACGGTGTTTGATGAGCGGTCCTCGATCGGGCTGGTGAGACTGTTTTTCGAGGAATTCGTTATGCGTCTGCGTGGGCTGCCTGCGATGGATATGGCGCGCTCGCGGATAAGCGCACAGCAATTCGAAGCCGAACTCGAGGCGAGTCTCGACCGGTTTTTCCAAGATTTGATAGGCACCTGATCATGTCGCTGGTCAACTACGCCACGCGCGAAATAACCTGCAAGATCGTCTACTACGGGCCCGGTCGCTCGGGCAAGACGACGAATCTGCAATACATCCACAGTCGTGTTCCGTGGGATCGCAAGGGCGAGATGGTTTCGCTGGCCACCGAAGCGGATCGCACGTTGTTCTTCGATTTCCTACCGATCAATCTCGGCGACATCTCAGGATTCACGACGCGATTTCAGCTTTATACGGTGCCTGGCCAGGTGTACTACAACGCTACGCGCAAGCTCGTTTTGCAGGGAGCGGACGGAGTCGTCTTCGTAGCGGACAGCCAGAGGTCGCAAATGGACTCGGATATCGAGTCGTTCAGAAACCTGCAACAGAACCTTCTGGAGCACGGCATCGATGTGCGGGATATCCCGGTGGTCATTCAGTATAACAAGCGGGACCTGCCTAATGTCTTCAGCATCGAGCAACTGGATGAGGAATTGAACTTCCGCGACGTGCCGAGTTATCCGGCCTCAGCGCTGATGGGTGAAGGTGTCTTCGATACGCTGCGAGCGGTCAGCGAGGGAGTATTGAGGAAGCTGGCTGGCAAGCTCGAGATTCCGAAGGGGCTAGAAGTTTCGAGGCGCTGATGGTAGCGAGCGTGATCGACCCAGGCTTGACCTTTAAGTCGTTCGTGTTGGGAGCGGAGAACCGCCTTGCCTGGGAGGCCGCACGGACCACCTCGGAGTCACCTGGCTCGGCATACAATCCCCTCTTCATCTACAGCGCGACCGGCCTCGGCAAGACGCACCTTCTCGTAGCCATAGCTAACCAGGCCAAGGAACTGCACCCGGGAATGAAGGTCGTCTACACACCGCTCGAGCAGCTGCTACGGGAATTGGAAAGCAGGGAAGAGCCCGAGGCCGATTTTCTGGGCTCGGAGATCCTGCTGATCGACGACCTGCAGTTCATTGGAAACCACAGCGAAAGCCACCAGGTGCTGTTCAACCTCCTGGATCACATGCTCATGGCCGGCAAGCAGGTGGCATTGGCGTGCGATCGGCCGCCGTTGGAGCTGGGCGCGCTCGATGACCGTTTGCTGTCCCGGTTCAGCGGCGGGCTGGTGGTCGACATCGGCCGGCCTCTGCTCGAGACGCGCCGCGCGATCCTCGAGGTCAGGCTCGCGGCCGTCGGCCAGTCACTGCGGCCTGAGGTCGTCGATGCCATCGCGCGTCTGGCGTTGGAGAACGTGCGCCAGTTGAAGGGAGCGCTGAATCGTGTACTGGCCGCCCAAAAGGCAGAAGGGCGAGATGTCGAGGCCGATGAGATCGATCGATTGCTTGCCGATGTGGTAGGCGACCCGGACATGCCCTGGCTCGATGAGGGGCGTGCGAAGACGCGCGGCGAGTTCCGCGATTTCCTCAGCGATGTGTCGACGGCCGTCGAGGAGGCTCTCGGCTCGCCGGCCTGGAGAGAGGAGCTGGCCCGGGCGATCCTCAAGTGGGAGGCCGAGGGTTACGTCACCAAGAGGCTCGAAGACTTTCTGGATGTGGAAGACACCGTCGATGCCGAGAAACTCGTCAGCAACTTCGAGCGAGACATCGCCGCACTCAAGGCGCTGGAGCGGGAGCTCGAGCGGCTCGGGGCACCGAAGCCCCGCGACCTGAGCCTCAAGGATCCCGATTGCGTTGGAGATGTCCGGGCACTGCTCGAGCAGGTTCGCCGTGAGACGCTGGCCGTCGACGACTATTTCTTCGACTCCGAGAAGGTCGTCTGGGAGTGGCCGGTGATCGAAGAACTGCTGATCGAGGCATGGGACGATGGCGATCAAGGGTAGCCTGAAAGAGGCCAGTCTGCCCGACGTCTTGCAGCTCCTGACGATGGGAGGCAAGACCGGTTGTTTGTCGGTAACCGATCGTCAGAGTTTCGGCTACATCTACTTTCGTGAAGGGCGGATCATCTACGCCTCGCTGCTCAACCGGCGCGACCGGCTGGGCGACGTTTTCGTACGTGAGAATGTAATTTCGCGCCACGAGCTCGACGCAGCGATCGCGGAACAAAGCGAGAAGCGCGATGGACGGCGGCTTGGCGAGATCCTCGTCAACCGGGAGCTCATCGATCAAGAGACGTTGGAGCGTTTTGTAAAGTACCATATCCAGGAGGCTGTCTACCATCTCTTCACGTGGAATTCTGGCACCTTCTACTTCGAGCCGGCCAAGTCCCCGGAGCGCGAGAAGATTCTCGTGTCGATCGACCCCGAAAGTCTACTCTTGGAGGGCGCTCGCCGTGTCGACGAGTGGAGCCAGATCCGTAAGAAGGTCCCGTCGCTCGAGGTCGTATACACTCTCGATTCAGATCGCGCCGGCTCGTTATCATCGCTGGACCTCAGCCCGCAAGAAGAGAAGATCCTCCCGTACCTCGATGGAAAGCACACCGGTTGGGACCTGATTGACCAGACCGCGCTCGGTGAGTTCGAGGTCGGCCAGGCGCTCTACGGTCTGATCTCCGCCGGCCTCGCGCGAAGGACGGGTCGGCGCGCGCGTGATACCTCGAGGTCGGAGCAAGGAGGGCGGCTCGAAGAGCACAAGAATCTCGGCGTGGCCTTCTACAAGACCGCGATGTTCGAGGAAGCGGTGAGAGAGCTGAGATTGGTGCTCGAGCTCTCTCCCAAGGACCTGGATGCGGATTTCTTCCTGGCTCTCGTGGCGTTCCGTGAGGGGGACTATCAAGCCGCCGAGGCAAAGCTGCGGCAGATCATGGAGCGAGGCGGTACGCGGCCGGCGGCGTACAACAACCTGGCGATAGTGCTCAGCCGTCTGGGGAAGATGGCCGAAGCGTTCGCTGTCCTCGATGCTGGCCTCGAGCTCACGCCGGGACATGCGAGGCTGTGCCTGACCAAGGGGATCCTTCAGCTGCGCGAGGCCGATCCGGCCGCCGCGAAGAGCACTCTGGAACGTTATGCGGAGCTGGTGGGCGATGAACGGTCTGCTCTCTACTACTCGGCACGGGCACTGGCGGAAGCCATGTCGGCGGACCTCGATGCTGCCGCCAACCTGTCCGAGGAGGGGATCGCGCGACATCCGGAGTCTGCGGCTCTGGCCAACAACGCCGGCGTGGTCATGGAGCGTCGAGGGGATTACGAGCGGGCGCGCGAGCTGTATGAGATGGCGTTTGAGCACGAGTCGGCGCTTGCGCAGGCCTCCAAGAATCTGGGGGATCTGCTCTACCGAGATGGTCGTTATGAGGACGCCGCCGAAGCCTACCAGCGTGCGCTGCGCACGGAGCCCGACCTGGGTGATGACGTGTACGCCAAGCTGGGTAACGTCTATTACAAGAGTAGAGATCGGGAGCTGGCGGTCCAGATGTGGGAACGCGCCCTGAGAATGAACCCAGCCAACGAGGTGGTGCGCACGAACTTGGAATTCGTGAGGGGCACAGGCGGTGATCGCTGAAGACGCCGCATATGCCGCGCTGCTCGCGAAGGTGGAACGCGAGCGCGGCTTTCGTGGAACACACTATCGGCAGCGATGCTTACGGCGGCGCGTGGCCGTGCGTATGCGGGCGCGTCGAGTCCAAGAGATAGCAGACTACGCAGCGCTGCTCGACGACGATCCTGCCGAGTATGACCTGCTGATGCGCGTGCTGACGATCAACGTCAGCAAGTTCTTCCGTAACCCAGAGACATGGGATGTCATTAAGAGGGAAGTGGTTCCGGAGCTGCTGCGCCGCGAGCCGCCCCTACTCATCTGGAGCGCCGGATCGGCAGCCGGTGAAGAGGCCTACAGCATTTCGATTCTCGTGTCGGACTGGCTGGCCAGTCGGGGCGAAGCCACCCGGAACCGGGTGAGGATCATCGGGACCGACATCGACGATGAGAGCCTGAGTGCCGCACGCAGCGCCGAGTACACCGATGTGGCGCTCTCGGAGACCCCCATGTCGTTGCGCCGGCGCTGGTTCTCCAAGGCCAAAGACTGGAAGCTCAAAGAGCCCGTCGCCTCGGCGGTCGAGTTCCAGCAGCTGGATGTTCTCGAAGGACGACCGGACTTTCAGGCCGACCTGATTCTCTGCCGCAACCTGTTGATCTACCTGGATCGGCCTGCACAATCGCGGGTGTTCCAGACCTTCGTCGATGTATTGCGTCCGAGGGGGTATCTAGTACTCGGCCGAGTCGAGATGTTGGGTGCCGAAGTTCGGACGCGCTTCGAGGCGATCAACTCACGAGAGAGGATTTACCGGAAGCTGTGAGAGAATTCGTCTTGGCCGGAGAAAGTCGAGTGGGAAGAGGCGAGGGCACTCTCTCCGTTCTGGGCTTGGGCTCGTGTGTCGCGATCGTGCTGTACGATCGGCAGACGCGAGTCGGTGGACTGGCCCACGTGCTCCTGCCAGACCCGGCCTTCTCTTCGAATCCGGATCAACGCTGGCGGTTCGCGACAACGGCCATCCCCGACTTGCTGAAGGAGGTCGAGAGGGCGGGCGCGATACGTACACAGGTGACGGCGAGGCTCGTGGGCGGAGCCTGCATGTTCCAGGAGCTGATAGCCAAGAACGGTCCTCATATCGGCAAGCGCAACGTTGCGGCGGCGCGCACGACGCTGGATGAGGGCGGCGTCAGGATAGTTGCGGAAGAAGTTGGTGGTGATTTCGGGCGTTCGGTGGACTTCGACCTCGAAAACGGGCGCGTGAGGGTCTCATCGCACGGGCGAGATGATGTCGAAATCTGATCGCAGCGAAAGCGCGGCCACTGTACTTGTCGTGGACGACAGCGTGTTGATGCGACGCATCATCTCCGACATGATCGGGCGCTACCCGGGCTATCGAGTCGTCGGCGTAGCTAGCAATGGTGAAGAGGCACTGCGTGCCATCGAGGAGCACAAACCTGACGTCGTGACTCTCGACATCGAGATGCCCAAGATCGATGGGTTCGGTGTGCTCGAGCGGGTCATGTCGTCCAAGCCGCGGGCGTTTGTGGTGGTCTCGGCTCATACGCACGAAGGTTCGGAAGCGGCAATGAGGGCGCTCGACCTGGGGGCGGTGGAGGTGGTGCCCAAGCCGTCGGGTCAGTTGTCGTTCGACATCTGGAAAGTGGAAGCGCGCCTCTTCGAATCGTTGGAGGCGGCTCGAGTCGCGGATCTGGCGGCGCTCCTCAAAGAGCGAAGACCTTCCTTGCCGACCGGGGCGCCCGGGCGCAGCGATGCCGCCGTGGCGCTGGCCGCGTCGACCGGCGGACCTCGCGCCTTGTCCCACGTATTGAGCGCGCTCCCAGCCGAGCTCGGTGCGGCGGTACTGGTCGTCCAGCACATGCCGCCCGGCTTCACGTCCGCTTTGGCGGATCGTTTGTCCAAGGTGGCCCGAATGCCGGTGGCGGAGGCGAGCGGTGGTGAGTTGGTCGTGCCCAACCAGATCTGGATCGCGCCAGGCGACTTTCACATGCGCGTCAGGCAAATCGATGCGGATGTCAGGATAACCCTCGACCAGAGGGATCTGATATGTGGTACGCGCCCCGCAGCCGACGCGCTGTTCCCGACGGTCGCCGATGCCTACGGGGCGCGCTGCGTCGGTGTGGTGCTTACAGGTATGGGTCGCGATGGAGCGGC
>JBDHAI010000010.1:0-20133 GCA_039588155.1 Gemmatimonadota bacterium
GGGCAAGTCGGGCGTGCGGCTGTGTGCGAGCGTGACCGTCGCGTTACCGCCCTTCATCTTCTGCGACAGCAGCACCGCCAGTGGCTTGCCAACGATGTTCGAACGTCCGACGATCACCACGCGCTTTCCGCTAGGATCGTTGCCCGTCCTCATCAGAAGCTCGACCACTCCGGCGGGCGTCGCCGGACGGAATGCCGTCGCGTCCCCGATCATCATACGGCCCACGCTGACCGGGTGAAACCCATCCACGTCTTTCTCCGGCGCGACCCGGAAGATGATGTCTTGCTCTTCGATTTGTGGGGGTAATGGAAGCTGAACCAGGATACCATGAACGGATTCGTCTGCGTTCAGCCGGTCGATGACCGCTTCCAGCTCTTCCTGTGACGTGGTCTCCGACATCCGGATCACCTCCGACTTGATGCCGGTCTCATCGCACGCCTTCGCCTTCATACGCACGTACACGCCGCTCGCTGGGTTTTCCCCGACGAGAACGACCGAAAGCCCGGGCGTCACACCCTGGGCCTGCAACCGTTCGACTTCTTTTTTGACTTCCTGCCGAATTTCCGCCGCGATCCGTTTACCGTCGATGACTTCGGCCACCGTCTTCACTCCTCTTCGTAGATTCTCTCCACTCGCTCGATGTGGCTCGCACGACCCGAGTCCGCGTCCACGTCGACGATCGCACCTTGTAATCGCAAATCGCCCTCGGCTGGCTCGAGCCGCACGCGCCGGCCCAGCAACGAACGCTGCATCGCCGAGTCGGCCTTGAACCCGATTACACCCGCGTGCGCGCCCGTCATTCCCAGATCGGTCAAGTAAGCCGTGCCGGCCGGAAGCAAACGCTCGTCCGCCGTCGGTACGTGTGTGTGAGTTCCGACGACCGCGCTGGCCAGACCATCGATGAACCACGCAAAGGCCAACTTCTCGGCCGTCGCCTCAGCGTGAAAATCTATGACGATCACTCGCGTCTCGGCTCGCAACTCATTCACCAGCCTGCGGCCGACAGCGAACGGATCGTCGATGGCCGGCATGAACACCCGACCTTGCAAATTCAAGACCGCCAACTTGGCTTCGCCGACCTCGATGATGCACGCGCCGCGCCCAGGATTCGCTTCCGGGTAGTTGGCCGGCCTCAATAGACGCGGCTCCGACTCCAGCAACGACAGGCCCTCCGGGCGGTCCCACACGTGGTTTCCCGAGGTGATGACGTCAACGCCCCAACTCTTGAGATCTTCGACGAGGGGTGGGGTGACTCCGTAGCCGCCAGCCAGGTTTTCGCCGTTGGCCACGACGACATCGGGTTCGAGCTCTCCACGCAGCGCTGGCAGCAGCGCCTTGAGCACGCGACGACCGGGTTTCCCCACGACGTCGGCGATGCAGAGGATCCTCATGGATGTGTCCAGCTAAGATTGGACCGGACGTGGCGGTTTGACCCGATAGCGACCGGCCTAACGGGCGAAGTCAACCGCGCGGGTCTCCCGAACGACGACAACCTTGATCTGTCCCGGGTACTGGAGCTCCTGCTCGATCCGTCGGGCCGTGTTCTCGCTCAGAACCGCCATATCCTCGTCCGAGATCGCCTCGGGCGTGACCATGATTCGGACCTCGCGGCCGGCTTGGATCGCGAAGCACTTGGAGACACCGTCGAACGACGTGGCGATCTCCTCCAGCTTCTCCAGCCGCTTCACGTAGGCCTCGAACGACTCGCGCCGCGCGCCGGGACGCGCACCGGATATCGCGTCGGCTGCCGTCATCAAGAAGGTCTCGGGATAACGCGCCGGCTCTTCACCGTGGTGCGCTCGAATGCCGTTGAGCACCTGGTCGACCTCGCCGCACCGCTTGCACAGCTCGTAGCCGAGCTCGACGTGCGTGCCTTCGTGATCGTGCGTCAGGCCTTTCCCGATGTCGTGCAGCAGGCCCATGCGCTTGGCCAGCTGGACGTTCACTCCCAGCTCCGCGGCCATATGGGCCGTGAGGTGGGCCACCTCCTTCGAGTGTTGGAGCTGGTTTTGACCGTACGATGTCCTGTACTTCATGCGACCCAGCGTTTCCATCAGCTGGTGATGGAGGCCGTGAATGCCCAGCTCGTAGCAGGCTTCCTCCGCCGCCTCCTGCATGCTTTGCTCGACTTCCTTCTTGGCCTTCTCGATCACTTCCTCGATGCGGCCGGGATGGATCCGCCCGTCGGCGACCAGCTTCTCCATGGCGATACGAGCGATCTCACGCCGGACCGGGTCGAACGCCGAGACGATGACGGCCTCGGGAGTGTCGTCCACGATCACATCCACTCCGGTCAGGTTCTCGAACGCCCGGATGTTACGGCCCTCCCGCCCGATGATCCGGCCCTTCATCTCGTCATTGGGGAGAGGTACTACCGAGACCGTGGCTTCGGCGGCGTGGTCAGCGGCGATCTTCTCGATCGCCATCGAGACGATGTTGCGACCCTCACGCTCGGCGCTCCGTGCCGCTTCTTCCTTGATCTGCCTTACCCGCTGAGCGGCGTCGGCATGCGCCTCGCCCTCGATCCGCCGCAGCAGCTCACGCTTCGCCTTCTCCGCAGACATTCCGGCCACACGCTCGAGCTTTCGCTGCTCTTCCGCAATCAGACCCTCGTAACGCTTGCGATCCTCCCCGACACCTTGCTCCCGCTGCTCGAGCTCGCCCGCCCGCTGCTCCAGCTGCTCGTGCTTCTCGTCCAGCATCGAGTATTTGCGGTCCAGCAGACCATCGCGGTCATCCAGCCGACGCTCGATGCGCTCGATCTCCTCCCGGCGCTTGCTGAGCTCCTTCTCCCAACTCTCTTTGGCCAGGAGCAGCTCTTCCTTCGCTTGCAGCTCGGCGTTGCGCTTGACGGTATCGGCATCGGATCGCGCGCGCTCCGTGATGCGCGATGCCTCCGCCTCGGCGCTCGCACGCAGCTTCGCAACTCCTCCCAACTCGAATCGCCGCACGAGGAAAAAGGCGACGGCCCACCCTACGATGAGCCCGGCTGCTCCTCCGGCGCCCAGGGCTACGATCCAGTTCACAGCTCTTCCTTTCTTCTATCCGTCAGGGCCGAGCCAGCCTCGACCCGAAACACAAAAAGCGGCAAGGCACAGAGCCCTGCCGCTGGATCACATCGCTAGCTTTCGGTGGAATACCGTCTTGCCGCCGGTCAGCGCCGGCCTGCTGTCAGATCAAGGTCGAACGGCTTGAGACCTTCTCGATCCGGCGCCTTCCGAAACCGAGGTGACCACGAGAATCCAACCTGCTCGATCGTTATGCAAAACGGTTTCCCAACGATTATTGGCATTTCCAGACTGGCACAGGGCCTAGATACTGATTATAGACAGGCCCCGAACGGTTTGGCAAGCTCAGTCGCCCGAACCGCTTTCGAGTACTGAGACGATTTCCCTCGTCAGGCGCTCCGCCCGCTTCTCGGCCAGGCCTTTGACGACCTCCACACCGTCGCGCATGCGGAACAACTGATCGGTGACAGCCAGGGCTGTAAGAATGGCCACCTTTTTCTGGTCGACCACACCGCTCTCATCCCGGATCTCACGGGCGGTGCGATCGACATGCTCCGCCACCCGGCGAGTGTAGTCGGCGGTCGTTTCCGATCTCAGCGTATACGCTTCTCCGAGGATATGAACCTCGACCATCTCTCTATCCTGGCCAGCGTCGTTCGTCATCGCGCGTCCTCCAGGAATTGTACGTCCCGCGCCAGCCTCTCGGCCTGGCTGCGTCCTGCGCGTAGCCGGTTCTTAAGCGCCTCGTTCTCTTCTTTCAACCGCCGAACCTCGCCGGCGGCCTCTGCGGGGTCGAGATCTTGGGAGATGCCACGCATCTCATCGAGGACGCCCTGCAAGCGGCGGCGCTCGGCCTCGGACGCGGCCGCGCGCTCGCGCCAGACCTCCAGCTGCCGCACGACGCGCCGCACGGCGGCATCCAGCTCGTCCAACATCGGGAACTCAATACTGAGCTTACGCCCCTCGGATTCTGACATCGAGCCTCTCCTCCAGTGCGGAGGTGATCCGCTTCATCGCAGAATCGACCTCGTCGTCCGTTAGGGTACGATCCGCGGAGCGGAATCTCAAGCGCCACGCAATGCTGCGGGTACCGTCCGGGATGCCCGCCCCCTCGTACACATCGAAGACCGACAGGGCTTCCAGGTACTCGGGTGCCGTCTCACGGATGACGGCACCCAATTCGGCCGCCACTATCTCGGTCTTGACCACGAGGGCCACAACCCGCTCCACCGCGGCATAGCTGGGAAGCGGCTCATAGACGATCTGTCCCGCGCCGCGCGGGATCACATCGACCTCCAGCCCCCAAACCTCCCCGGCCCAGCGGGGTGATTCCAGCCTGCCGGCCGGAATGCGACCGGCCCAGCCGATCGTCTGACCGTCCGGGGTCACGATCGCGAGCGTCTCCACCCTGCGGCGCGGCTCCGCAGCCGCGTCTACCGGCCTCACTTCCGCGGTCGTCGCCGCCGACACGCTCGCCACCGACCTCAAGACCGACTTGAGGTCCCAGAAGTCCCAGTCCGCGCCGTCGCCTGACCAGTGAGGAGGTGATCGCCGCCCCGTCCAGGCCGCGGCCAGGCGGATGCGCTCTTCGGGTAGCGGACCCGTGCTCGACCGGAACACCGTGCCAATCTCGAAGAGCCGCAGGTCGCGCTCGCCACGGGCGAAGTTGTACTCCAATCGATGGAGCAGCCCGGTGAGTACGTCGGAGCGCAGGTGGTCTTCGCGCTCGGAGAGTGGATTCGACAGTCGAACCTCGCCCTCGCCCTCGGGCGCGAAGGTCGAGCTCTTGGCCTCGAGAAACCCGAGACCGACCATGAGCTCACGAAGCCGGGCGACCAACTCGACGTATGGATCCTCTCTTAGCGTCGTCGGACGGAAGTTTCGCAGCTCGTCCGGGAACTTGTTGTACCCGTGGCGCCGCGCGATCTCCTCGATGAGATCGACCTCGCGCTCGACGTCCGGACGCCACGCCGGCACTCTGACGGCGACGGCCTCCTCGTCCGCCGATTCGACCTCGAAACCGATCGGCTCCAGGCACTGCTTCACCGTGTCGGCGGGCACGTCGACGCCGAGCAGGTGACGGACACGCGCGGGACGTAGCCTCACCTCGCGCCGGCTGTGAGGGATCGGGTTCACATCGATGGCGGCACCCTCGACCTGACCGCCGGCGACGGTGAGGATGAGCTCGACAACCCGCTTGAGAGCCAGCGGCAATCCCTCGGGGTCGATCCCGCGTTGGAAGCGGTAGGACGCATCGCTGTCCAGGCCCAGAGCTTTCGCGGCCGTGCGCACCCTCTTCGGTTCGAAGTAGGCGCACTCGATGAACAGATCCTTCGTCTGTTCCGTCACCTCGGTCGCTTCGCCACCCATCAAACCCGCCATCGCCGTGGGAACCTCCGCGTCGGCGATCACCAGCATCTCAGGGTCGAGCCGACGGTCTTTTCCGTCCAGCGTTCGCAAGCTCTCGCCGGGGCCTGCCCGCCGGATCACCACGGCCGGACCCGCCAGCGTCGCCAGGTCGAACGCGTGGAGCGGTTGGTTCAGCTCGTGGAGCACGTAATTCGTCGCGTCCACTACGTTGTTGATCGGCTGCTGCCCGATGGCTCTCAAGCGGTTGGCCAACCAGCCCGGCGACACCCCGATCGTCACGCCGCGGATCACGACACCCATGTAGCGCGGGCATCCCTCCGGGTCCTCGATGCGAACCACCGTACCCGCCGTCGTCCCCTCGAAATCGGCCGTTTCGATCTCGTAGTGCGCCGCTACATGAGCCGGGAACTCCGGCAGCCGCAGATCCGCCTGGCCACCCGGCGCCAGCTCGCGCGCGACACCCCAGTGGCCCAAAAGATCGGGGCGGTTCGCCGTCACATCGACATCCAGACGGTGGTCGTCGAGCTCCAGCGCCTCCAACACGCTCTGGCCCGGCGTATACTCGCCGTGAAGCAACATGATGCCGGCGACGTCTCGGCCGATACCCAGCTCGCGTTCCGAACACAGCATACCCTCGCTCGGCTCGCCGCGAAGTTTCACCTTCTTGATGAACATGCCGCCGGGAAGCGTCTGGCCGGCGCCCACGTACGGGTAGTAGCCTCCCTCGACCACCACCGGTGCGCCGGTGACCACCTGCACCGGCTCTGCACGACCCGCGTCGACCTGACAGATCACGAGACGGTCCGCCTTCGGGTGCGCCTCGACTTTGTCGACACGGGCGACGACCAGGTCCTCGAGGCCTGTACCCAGCCAGGCGACCCCATCCACGGGAACCGCCGTATGCGTCAGCCGCTCAGCGAGGGCTTCCACGGATCCGTCGATCGTCGGTGCCAACTCTCTCAGCCAGCAGTACGAAACGTTCATGGCTCAGGCGCGCTCAAACTGTCGCAAGAAGCGGACGTCGCCCTCGTAGAGCAAACGAATATCAGGTATCTGGTAGCGCAGCATCGCGATCCGGGCCACACCCATCCCGAAGGCGAAACCGGTGTAGCGCTCCGAGTCGTAGCCCACGTTGTCGAAGACGGCGGGATCCACCATCCCCGACCCCATGATCTCGATCCAGCCCGTTCCCTTGCAGGCCGAACACCCCTTGCCGTGGCACAAGACACAGGAGACATCGACCTCGGCCGACGGCTCGGTGAAGGGGAAGAACGACGGCCTGAAGCGCGTCTCGGTGTCCTCGCCAAAGAATCTGTGCACGAAGTAGCTGATGCTCGCCTTGTAGTCGATGAAGGTGATGCCCTCGTCGACCGCCAGCCCTTCGATCTGTTCGAAGGCCGGCGCGTGTGACGCGTCGAACGGATCGCGCCGGTAGGCGACGCCCGGCACGACGATCCTGACCGGCGGCTTCGCTTTCTCCATCACTCGCGCCTGGACCGGCGAGGTGTGAGTTCGCAGCACGACGTCTTCGCTCAGATAGAACGTGTCCTGCTCGTCAGCGGCCGGATGATCGAGGGGCGTGTTGAGCACGGTGAAGTTGTACCAGGTCGTCTCGACTTCCGGACCTTGTGCCCGCACGAACCCGAGCTCCTTGAAGATTTCACAGATCTCGTCGGCGACCAGCGTGCACGGATGGCGGGCGCCACGCCAAACGTCACGGCCGGGCAGCGTCAAGTCGGTCTCGATCGACTTCTGTGCCGGCGTCTCCGCCAAATCCGTGGCCCGAGCCTCCAGCAGCTCCTGCAGCCGGTTCTTTACCCTGTTGGCTTCCGCACCGGCGCTGCGGCGCTCCGCCTGTGGTAGCTGGCCGACGCTGCGGAGCAGTTGGGTGAGCCGGGCTTTGCGGCCCAGATACTCGACACGTAGCTGCTCGAGCTCGGCCAGGCTGGCGGCCGTGTCGATGGCCGCTGCACCCGAGGCTTCGAGCTCGCTCAGAGTCGTGAGGAAGTCTTGCATCACGGTAAGGCTGTGTTACTTGGCGAGGGCTTCCCTTGCCACATCGACGAGCCGACCGAAAACGTTCGGGTCTCGAATAGCCAGGTCGGCGAGCGTCTTGCGGTTGAGCTCGACGCCGGCGACCCGTAGGCCATTCATGAAGCTCGAGTACGACATGTCGTGTTGCCGCGCGGCCGCGTTGATGCGCGTAATCCAGAGCCGTCTGAAGTCTCTCTTGCGGTTGCGTCGATCACGGTAGCCGTACGCCCATCCTCGCTCGACTGCGTTCCTGGCCGAGCGATAGAGCTTGGACCGCGCGCCCCGGTAACCCTTCGCAAGCTCACGGGTCTTCTTTTTCTTCTTGTGTCGCGCGACACGGTTAGTTACCCGAGGCATCTATTTGCTCCTTTCTAAAGGCCGCCATCGCTCTCCACGCGCGCACGCGCTGGCGATCACAGGCCGAGCATCCGTTTCATGCGCTTCATGTCACTGGCCGCGACGAGCGTACCCTTGCGCAGGTTCCGCTTGCGTTTGCGGCTCTTCTTGGCGAGGATATGGCTCTTGTACGCCTTGCGGCGCTTGAGCTTACCCGTCGCCGTCTTTCTGAACCGCTTCGCGGCGGCCCTGTGGGTCTTCATCTTCGGCATCGCCACCCAATACCTTTCCGTATGAACGAGATGGTCTGCTCAGCGCTTGGGCGCCATCACCATCGTCATGTTCCTGCCTTCGAGCCTGGCTTTCTCCTCGATATTCCCGACATCGGCCAGTAGGTCCGCGAACTCCTCGAGCACTTCCAGGCCCAGCTCGGTGTGGGTCATCTCGCGCCCGCGGAAGCGCATCGTCAGCTTGACCTTGTTGCCCTCACCCAGGAAACGGCGAGCGTGGCTCGCTTTGAAGTTGATGTCGTGCTCCTCGATCTTGGGGCGGAGCTTGATCTCTTTGATCTTGACCTGGTGTTGTTTCTTCTTCGATTCCTTCGTCTTGCGCGCCTGCTCGTACTTGTACTTTCCGTAATCCATGATCCGCACGACCGGCGGCCGTGCCGCCGCCGCGACTTCCACCAGATCCAGGCCGCGAGCCGCGGCCGCCGCACGCGCCTCCTCGATGGAGACGATCCCTACCTGTTCACCCTCAGCATCGACCAACCTGACCGGACTGATGCGTATTTGGTCGTTTACGCGGGGCTCGTTTCTCTCGATTATCGATCTCCCTTCGCTGGAGTTTCTGACGGCCCTCTAACAAAAATGGATGGACCAGGGCCGAACGGCTTGCACCCGACCGCTAGTTCGGTCGCCTGCACGCCTTGCCGCTTCGACCTGCCAGCGCCACACCCCCGTGTGGGCCGAAAAGGTGGGCGGTGTCCATCACGCCGCCACTTTCTTCATTGTGCCCGGAAAACTTGATGAAATCACCCCCGTTGTCAACGGGGCACGGCCCTCCGTACTCCACCGAGCCCGCAGCCCCAATGGCACCCGCGTCAGGGAGGATGCGTCACCCGCGCCAGGAGGGTGCGGCACCGAGCCCGGAGCGGACATTTGGAGCGCCCCGGCCCGTCTTAGATCTCCGCCCGACGGCGCGCGACATGAAGCGAGGGCTCCGTGCCGCACCCGACCGAACCCGCGACATGAAGCGAGGGCTGCGTGCAGCACCCTCCCGACCCTCGCGCCTAGGTCAACGTGCGGCCGCGGTCCTCCGCAACGACCTGCTCGACGAATTCGGAGATGGGCATCACGACCTGCTTCTTCTCTGCCGCCCGCTTGCGCACCGCAACGGTGCCGGCGTCTGCCTCGCGCTGGCCAATCACGGCCAGGTACGGGATCTTTTGCAGTTCGCCATCGCGAATCCGGTAGGAAAGCGTCTCCGAGCGATCGTCGAGCTCGGCCCGCAACTTCAGCTCCTGCAGCGCCTTTAGCACCTCACGCGCCGCATCGGCCTGGTCGTCCGAGACGGGCACCAGGCGAACCTGTACCGGAGAGAGCCAGACGGGAAAGGCGCCGGCGAAGTGCTCGATCAGGCCGCCGACAAAACGCTCGAACGTCCCGTAGATCGCGCGGTGGATCATCGCGGGCCGGTGCCGCTGGTTATCTGCACCCACGTAGTAGAGCTCGAACCGCTCGGGCAAGACGAAGTCGAGCTGGATCGTCGAGCCCTGCCACTCGCGGCCGATGGCGTCGAGGAACTTCACGTCGATCTTGGGGCCGTAGAAAGCGCCGCCGCCCGCATCTAACGAGTAAGTGAGGTCGCGCCTTTCGATGGCGCTTCGCAGCGCCGCCTCGGCCTCGTCCCAGGTCTCATCGGAGCCGATTCGCTTGGCCGGTCGCGTAGAGAAGTCCAATCGGTAGCGCAGGCCGAACGTGCCATAGATGTAGTCGACGAGATCGAGCATGGCGTAAATTTCGTCTTCCACCTGGTCGGGACGGCAAAAGATGTGCGCATCATCCATCGTCAGCCCACGCACCCTCAGCATGCCGTGCAACGTGCCCGATTTCTCGTTCCGATAATCGCTGGCGATCTCCGCGTAGCGGATCGGCAGATCGCGATAACTCCGCTGGCGCGAGGCGAAGATCTCCATGTGAGAGGGGCAGTTCATCGGCTTGACCCGATAGTTCTCCTTCTCACCTTCCATCTCCATCGACGGGAACATCACCTCCTGGTACGCCTGTAGGTGGCCCGATCTGCGGAAGAGCGTCTCCCTCGATATGTGCGGCGTGTAGACGAAGTCGTACCCGCGCCTCAGCAGCTCGTCTTCCAGGAACCGGCGCAGCAAGAATTGGATCATCGCGCCCTTGGGGTGCCAGTGGATGAGCCCCGGCCCGACATCGTCCTGGATGCTGAAGAGGTCGAGCTCCTTGCCAATCACGCGATGGTCGCGCCGCTTGGCCTCCTCGAGGCGGCGCAGATACTCCTCCAACTTCGCCTTCTCGAAGAAGCTCGTCCCGTAGATGCGTTGCAGCATCGGGCGGCGCTCGTCGCCGCGCCAGTAGGCTCCCGCCGCATGCAGCAGCTTGATGTTCCTGATCCCACCGGTCGAAGCCATATGCGGGCCCCGGCACAGATCGAGAAACACGCCATCTCGGTAGACCGAGATCGTGTCACCCTCGGGGATCTCCTCCAGTCGCTCGAGCTTGTACGCGTCGTCCGAGAACAGCTCCTCCGCCTCGCCGCGCTCCACCTCACGGCGCTCGAATGGATCGTCGGACGCTATCACCTCCGCCATCCGGTTCTCGATCCGCTCGAGATCCTCGGGGGTGAATGGCTGCTCGACGTCGAAATCGTAATAGAAGCCCTCGGCTATCGGCGGCCCGAAGCCGATGCCGGCATCCGGCCACAGGCTCCGTACCGCGGTCGCCAGGACGTGCGCCGCCGAGTGGCGAAGCACATACAAAGCGTCCGGGTCGTCGTCATCCTCCGTCAGCAGCTTGAACTCGCCCGAGTTCTCGATGGGCCGGGAGAGATCGATGATCTCATCGTCCAGCTTGGCCGCGATCGCCTTATCCACGATGCCGCCGTCGAGCCGCTCCGCCACGTCCCGGGCCGAGATACCGTGCTCGACCTCTACCTGGGAGCCGTCCGGCAGAACCAGCTTGTGTTTGTCCGCGCTCACTTTTCGTTTGCCCCTACGCTCAATTGTCCTCGAGAAAAAATCCGGGGCGCCCACGGATACACCCCGGGGCGCCCGGTTCGGCGCTCTTGGCCCAAGAATGCCCCGCCTTGCCAGGGGTGTCAAGCGTGAACTCCCGACGTAGACGACGATTAGGAAGCCGGGTCAGTAATACAGCCCGGGAGTCGGTGTACCGGCCCGCGACACACCGAGCGTGCCCACTGGAGATGGTATTGTCCCCGGCCCTGAGGGCGGTAAGTTGCCCGGGCGAACTCAAGGAGGTTAGGCGGTCATGAAAGTGGCATGCGCGCAGTTCCGCAACGAGAGCGACAGAGCATCGAGCATCGAGAAGGCTCTGAGCTGGATGGAGCGAGCGGCGGCTGAGGACGCCGACCTCATCGTCTTCCCCGAGCTGGCCTTCGACTTCTTCTTCCCCCAGGTGCGAGCCGACGCCAGGTATTTCGACTGGTCGGAGCCCATCCCGGGCCCCACTACCGAGCGCTTCCAGGCGGCCGCGGCCGAGCACGGACTGGTCACGGTGATCAACGTCTTCGAGCGTGCGGCGCCCGGCCGCTACTACGACGCTTCGCCGGTCATCGACGCCGACGGCACCCTGTTGGGCGTGAGCCGCATGCTACATATCGCCGAGGAACCGGGATACAACGAGAAATATTACTATTGGCCGGGCGACAGCGGCGGGCCGGTCTACCGAACACGAGCCGGAGCCGTCGGCGTGGCGATCTGTTACGATCGCCACTACCCGGAACACTTTCGAACGCTGACGCTGGGGGGCGCGGAGCTCGTAGTCGTACCCACTGCCACCTCGATGTCGGAGCAAGCGTTCAAGGATGTCTGGGAGATCGAGATGCAGGCGGCCGCCGTAGCGAACCAGATCTTCGTGGCCGTGGCGAACCGGGTGGGCCTCGACGGCGAGCTGAAGTTCTTCGGAGAGAGCTTCGTCGCCGACCCGGCTGGCCAGATCATCGCACGGGCCGGAGCGGACGAGGAGGAACTGCTGATCACCGACGTTGACCTCGGCCGTATCGAGGAGGTGCGTCGCCACGTCCCGTTCTTGCGTGACCTACGGTACGACCTGTACGGGCCACGTTGAGGCCCATGAGCCCATACCGGGTGTTTCGTAGACTCACTCTAGTCGCCACAACCCTCGCGCTGCTGGCCACTCCCGCGAGCGGGCAGGTCAAGGTGGGGTTGTCCGCATTCGCCGGCGCGTACCTGCCCACGAACGACTTGTTCGACTCGGTTCGCCTTCGGCCGGACACCTCCAGCCTGATCATCACCAACCTGGGTGTGGAGCCGGCGCTGCTTCTCGGTGGCCGGGTCACCGTGCGATTTCAGCGCTTTTCGGTCGAGGCGGAAGCGGGCTATGCTTTCACCCGGCTCGACATACCCAGCGTCCTGGTTAACGCGGGCTTTCCCGATGATGCCTCCGTGGTGCTGGGTAGCCTGAATCTGCTCTACGACCTCTACCAGGCGGCCTTCAGCCCGCTGAGTATTCATCTGTCCGGCGGTGCGGGCTTCGTCGCGAGGGGCGGAGAGTTCCTGGACAGTTTCGATGGAACGACCGACCTGGCGGCGGTCATCGGTGCGGGTTTTCGCTACGGTCTCAGCCCCGTCGTTTTCCTACGCTTCGACCTCCGGGACTATATCTCCTCGTTCGCGGCGAAAGCGAGCAGCGGCTTCCAGTTCGAGTCGAAAACGCAGAACGATTTGGTGGGCACCGTTTCGGTGGAGTTCTCGTTGGCCCCGGCGCGCTAGCGGGGAAAGCCATCGATACGGACCAGCCGCCAGACGCCAGCGCTGCTTTCGAAGAACATGCGAAGTGACAGCTCGAAGTTACGCCGCTCTCGCGATCTGCTGAGACGGTACTGCATCTTTTGTAGCACCGCCGCCTCCGCCGTCGAATCACCGACCTCGAAGCTCTCAGGTTCGATCTCCACCGAATACTCATCGCCCCGGTCGAAGAGTAAGCGCAGGAATTCCCCATCGCTCTCCGGGACGGCGCCTCGGTAGACCTCCCTTTCGAGTCGAGCCAAGTCCTCCGACTCGAGGGCGAGTCGGTAGGTCGCGACAAGCGCGGCGATCGCGTCTTCCGCCAAAACGGCAGTAGGCTTGTCGTCAGGCACCTCGGGCTCGTCCTCACCCGCCGGCGGTGCACTGTCCGGCGCGATTCGGGCCGCCAGATCCTCGACCAACCGCTGGCCCGCCTGTTCCGCCAGATCGCTGAAAGCTTGAGTGGCGGCCCCGAACGCGGCGGCGGCGGTCACGACCTGGCCGGCCTCCAGTGCTTCCTCCGCACCCACATACTGGAGCTCGACACTCGCGAAGCGGTCGGGATACACCGAGTCTGCCCCCACATCGAGTGCCAACTGCCGAGCCCGCGACGCTCGATCGCGCGCCTGCCCGGCTTCACGCCGAGCATTCTCCAGTTCCGTGCTCGCCGCGTCGGTGACGGGATCGCTCGTCGTCGCCGTGTCCTTAGCGACGATCGGTGCCGCGCTGTCCGGCTCGGCGGGCACCAGGCTTAGAGCGGACTCACCGCCCGTCGGGTCGTCGGTCGCGCCCGAGACGGTGTCGCGCTCCGCCAGGAGATCGCTGCTCGGGACCGGGCTCGAGGCCCGTTGTTGGTAGACGACCGCGGCGCTGGCCAGAATCACGACCGCAGCGGCCGCTGCAAGACCGATCAAGCTCCTGCGTTGACGCTTCACAGCTCGAGGCTTTGCCGCGACCGGCGAGCTACGCGCGCCGCGACGCGATCGCGGTCCTGGGCCCAACGCTTCCATGAACTCACCCATCGACGGGAAGCGCTCATCCGGATCCTTGCGTATCGCACGTTCGATCGTATCAAGCAGATCGGAGGGCAGGTCCGGCCGCACCTTCACGAGCGGCTTCGGATACTCATGGAGATGCTTGTAGACGATGCCCGCCAGACTGTCGGCGCTGAACGGAAAACGGCCGGCGAGCATCTCGTAGCCCACCAATCCCAGCGAGTACTGGTCGCTGCGGCCGTCGATGCGCTCGACCTCCTCACACTGCTCCGGCGACATGAAGTACGGCGTCCCCATCAGGTCGCCCGGCCGCGTTAGCGTCGTGGCGGTCCCGATCGCCTTCGCGATCCCGAAGTCGGTGAGCATCAGCCGACCGTCCCGGCTGCCCTCCATCAGCATGTTCTCGGGCTTGATGTCCCGATGGATCAGGCCCTTGGCGTGGGCGAAGCTCAGGGCGTCGGCCGCCTCGCGTAAGTAACGTCGGGCCAATTCGACGCTGAGCTGCGGGGTCTGACTCAGAATTTGTCGGAGGCTCGGACCCGCGACATAGGGCATGGTGAAGAAATACAGACCCGCACGTTCCGAGACCTGGTAGACGGGTACAATGTGCGGGTGACTCAGCTTCCCCGCCGTCCGCGCTTCACGCTGAAATCGCTGCACGATCTCCCCCTGCTCGGCCAGCGCGGGCGGCAGCACCTTCATCGCTATCCGTCGGTCGAGCGCCGTCTCGTGAGCCAGGTACACCCGGCCGATGCCACCGCGGCCCAGCTCGCGCATGATCGTGAACTCGCCGGCCGTCGCCCTTCTGATCCGGTCCAACAGGCCTGTGGGATCCGAGGCAGAGGAAGCCAACAGCTCATCGTCGGCTGCGCCTGCGATTGGCGTTCCGCAGCGAGGACAAAAGAGGCTGTCGTCCAGGAGTTGGGTGTTACAGTTCGAGCAGGTGGTCATCCGAAAATTGAGCCAAAAAACCGACGCGACCGGCCCGGGGAATACCGCCGGTCTGGCGAGGAAGGTCAGGGCTAAGTTACCCCAGACTAGAAGCTTAGACAAGCTGGCCGGCCCGCGCCCGAGTCTCTCGCCCGCCAGAGACGGCCGCGGGCCTCCCACTTCCTCAACCGCCCGGAAATGCTATTTTTCCAACTGTCCGACCCTGCCCCCCCGACGGACTCACCCCCAATACCCTCATGACGGAGGACTCTCATGCCCCGTTACTCTGTGGCCCTTCTCGGCCTTCTGCTCGTGCTGGCTCCGGCCCGCTTGCCAGCTCAGGTGCAGGTCGGCATCAGCGCGTTCGGCGGCATCTACCTGCCAACGTCTGATCTCTTCGAAGGAGTGGTCCCCACCACGGACGCCGGCAATATCGCGCTGAAGTTCAGCCAGAAGACAGCCTTCACCTTTGGAGGACGTCTAGCCGTCTGGCCGACCAGCCGCATCGGCATCGAGGCCGAAGCCGCCTACGCACTCAGCAAAGTGGAAGGCGATCTTCTGGTCTCGGTCGGCGGAACCGTTCTTCCCGTCAGCGGTGACATTGACGCGGGTCTGTTTCTCGGCAGTCTGAACCTGATGTGGGCGATCATTCGGCCGCCACTCGAGCCACTGTCGATCTACGTCTCAGGTGGCGTTGGAGTGGTGAGTCGTACGGGCGACTTCTACAACGAGATCGACGACAAGACGGACATCGCGGGCGTGGCTGGTTTGGGCCTCAAGTATGGCGTGGCCAAGGGTCTCTGGATCCGCATCGACCTTCGCGACTATATCTCGTCTTTCCAGGAAAAAGCTCTGGGCGACGCGGCACTGACTGGAGGGGATTCCAAGCTCCAGAACGATTTGCTGATCCTGGCATCGCTGGAGTACTTCTTGAGTGCCGGTAACTAACCGCGCGGTCGCAGGCTCGCCAGCCGCCACCCGGCGGCTCCCGAGACGAATCTCAGCTCGAGTCTCAGATCTCGATCGCCGGCCGCCCGGGTTCTTGACTGACGGAATCGCATGCGGAGTCGGACGTCGGCCGTCGCCGACGTTTCACCCACATCGAGGTTGCGATCGAGTTGCGTGACGTTGATGTCATCGGCTCGCTCGAAGATGGTTCGCAAGAACTGGCGGTCCTCGTCGGGAATCTGGGACTTGTAGAGCTCTGCGCTCATCCCGCTCAGGTCCTCCGACGCGAAGAGCTCGCCGAATCGGTCGACCAGAGCGGAGATCGTCTCCTCCGCGGATAGCTCGGTCCCACGCTCCTCTCCACTATCGCTGACCGGCCCTTCTGCAAAACGGTCCAGAAGGTCTTGGTACGCCCGTCCCGCTTGCTCGTAGAGCTTGGCCGCCGAGCTGTAATCCCCAGCGTCGAACTGTCCGCGCGCCTGGTTCGCGTAGAACAGGGCCGACGTGAAGGCGAGCGGCGCCCGCTGTCGGAGACCCGCATCGACCGCCGTCCGACGCAGCCGTTCCATCTCACGCCGTGCGGCCACGGCATCGAGACCTCCATTCTCTCGGGCGTTCTCCGACTTCTGAGTAAGCGCCGCAAATTCCTGGGCCAAATCGGTATAGCGGCCCCGGGCCAACTCGTAGGCGCCAGCCTCCATTTCACGGTTCGCGTCCTGCAGCTGCGAGTTCAATCGGGCCAGCTCGGCGCCAAAAATATCGGCCGCGCCCGCCGCGACCGCGGCCTGCTGGGCACGTGCAACTCGCGCCTGCTGCGCCAGCGCCAGGGCGCGGCCTTCTTCGTCTCGCGGTTCGCCGGGATCTCCACCGATCGCGCGGTCGTCCTCTCGGCTGCCCGCTTCCGCTGTCGCCCCCGCATCACCGGCATCGTCGACCTTCGTCTCCGTCGTTTCTTGCTGAGCACCCCCATCCGGCTCCGCCGTCTGCTCGGCGCCCGCGCCCATCTCGGCGCCGGAACCCTCCGCCTCCGTCCCTGCTGGCGCCGTAGCCAGAGCTCCGCCTGCGGCATCCCCGCCTGTCAGCAGGGACCGCACCGGTCCCAGTGTGAGGCCCAGCGCGGCCACGAGCACGACGGCGACCGCACCTCCGATCCAGACGACGCGCGAGCCGCCGCGGCGCGGCGCGTCCCCTGCTCCTGCCGCGACCGGTCGCAGTGCGCCGTCGGCACCGGCAGTGGCCGCCGACCCTGAGGTCGCCGTACGCTCTGGCTGCGTCGTATCGCCGGTCGCCACGCGAGGCATTGGTTCGGTGGGCAACTCGTCCACCGCGCCGATCATCGGCGTACACGACTCGAGAGCCGCCAGGAACGCCTCCATGGTCGGGAAGCGATCGTCACGATTCTTGCTGATCGACTGACTGATCGCGAGCCGCATCTCGTCGGGGGCATCCGGCCGTACCACCTCCAGTCGCTCCGGATCTTCGAAGCGATGCTTGTACATCAACTCGGCGAGGTTGGTCGCTTCAAAGGGGCGGCGGCCGGCCAGCATCTCGTAACCGACCAGGCCGAGCGAGTATTGGTCCGTTCGGCCGTCGAGGTCGATCTTACCCTCGCCCTGCTCGGGTGACATATAGTGAGGCGTTCCCAACAGATCGCCGGGCGTCGTCAGCGTGCTTTCGGCGCTCAGCGCCTTCGCGATGCCGAAGTCGGTGAGAATTACGCAGTCGCGCTCTTCGTCCAGCACCATATTGTCCGGCTTCACGTCGCGATGAACGACACCACGGCGATGGGCGTAGGCGAGTGCGTCGGCGGCCTGGCACATGTAGCGATGCACTTTCGCCAGCGGAGGCTGGGGCTCGTCTTCCAGTAGCTTCCGCAAGCTTTGCCCACTGACGAAGGGCATCGTGAAGAAGCTCAGGCCGCCCTGATTGTAGATCTCGTAGACCTTGACGATGCTCGGGTGATCGAGGCGGCCCTGCGTCCGTGCCTCTCGCAAGAAACGCTCGACTAGCTCCGTATCGAAGCCGAGAAAAGGAAGGAGGACCTTGATCGCGATGTAGCGGTCCAGCGACATCTGGTAGCCGAGGAAGACCACGGCCATGCCGCCGCGACCGATCTCGCTTACGACCTCGTATTTGCCCTCCGTTGCCTTTTCTAGACGCTCGAAGAGCTCGCGGCTTTGGGGGCTAGAGGTGGGGCTGTCCGCATCCGTTCCCGGCGCTCGAGTGCCGCAGTGGGAACAAAAACGGCTTCCGCCAGGAAGTGGTGTCGCGCAATGTGTACAAACGGCCATCCTTCACACTCTCCCGCACGAGCCCCGTTCGGCCAACCTTAAAAACTAATCCGGCACGTGCGTACCGGCAAATACCGCAGGGTGAGATTAAGAGGTCGACGCTGATTGGAAAGTGACAAAACAAGTGGGCCCGGCATGTCACCGGGCCCACGAACTGCATGTATGTGCGGTGGATTAGTACATTCCGCCCATGTCGCCGCCTGGCATGGGAGGCGCCTTCTCATCCTCCTTCTTCTCCACCACGACGGCTTCCGTCGTGAGCAGCAAGCTGGCGATCGACGCCGCGTTCTGCAGTGCTGTGCGGGTAACCTTGGTCGGGTCGATCACGCCCGCTTTGACCAGGTCCTCATACTTGTCGGTCTGGGCGTTGTAGCCGTAGTTGAGATCGTTCTTTTCGCGGATCCGCTCCACGACGATCGAGCCCTCGGCACCAGCGTTACCCACGATTTGTCGGGTCGGCTCCTCGATGGCGCGACGAACGATCTCGACGCCGATCTGCGCGTCATGGATCTCGAGCTTCAGACCATCGAGCTTCTTCTGAGCCCAGAGTAGGGCCACGCCGCCACCGGGGACGATACCCTCTTCCACGGCAGCACGGGTCGCGTGCAGCGCGTCCTCCACGCGGGCCTTCTTCTCCTTCATTTCGGTCTCGGTCGGAGCGCCCACGTTGATCACGGCCACGCCGCCGGCCAGCTTGGCCAGCCGCTCTTGGAGTTTCTCACTATCGTAGTCGGAGGTCGACTTGTCGATCGCAGCCTTGATCTCCTGTATGCGACCCTGAATGGCGTCTTCCGTGCCTCCGCCGTCGATGATCGTCGTGTTATCCTTGTCGACCACGATCCGCTTCGCCTCGCCGAGATCGCCGATCACGGCGTTCTCGAGCTTGAAGCCGACTTCCTCTGAGATCACCTTGCCGTTCGCGACGATGGCGATGTCTTGCAGCATCTGCTTGCGACGATCACCAAAGCCCGGCGCTTTGACGGCGATGACCTTCAGCGTACCGCGCAGCTTGTTGACCACCAAGGTGGCCAAGGCCTCGCCCTCGATGTCCTCAGCGATAATGAGCATCGACCTCCCGGTCTGCGCCACCTTCTCGAGGACCGGCAACAAGTCCTTCATCGTTGAGATCTTCTTGTCATGGATCAGGACGTAGGCGTCCTCGAGAACGGCTTCCATCTTCTCCGGATCCGTCACGAAGTAAGGCGAGAGGTAGCCGCGGTCGAACTGCATGCCCTCAACCGTCTCCAGCTCCGTCTCCATCCCGCGGGCCTCCTCGACAGTGATCACGCCGTCTTTGCCCACCTTCTCCATCGCCTCGGCGATGATATCGCCGATCTCTTCGTCGTTGTTCGCCGAAATCGCGCCGACTTGTGCGATCTCTTTCTTGCCCTTCGTCTCGACGGAGATCCTCTTCAGCTCCTCGACAACGCTCTCAACGGCCTTGTCGATGCCCCGCTTCAGCGCCATGGGGTTCACACCGCCCGTCACCGCCTTTAGGCCCTGAGCGTACATCGCTTGGGCGATTACGGTCGCCGTCGTCGTTCCGTCACCCGCCACATCGCTCGTCTTGCTGGCGACTTCCTTGACCATCTGGGCGCCCATGTTCTCGATCGGATCCTCGAGCTCGATCTCCTTGGCGACGGTCACGCCGTCCTTGGTGATCGTCGGGCTGCCGAACTTCTTCTCGAGGACAACGTTCCGGCCTTTCGGGCCAAGTGTGACCTTGACCGCCCTGGCCAGCGCGTCCACACCAACCTTCAGTGCGCTCCTCGCCTGGGCGTCAAACTCAAGAATCTTCGACATCTCTACAGCCTCCTAATCTGAAACGTTCAGTTCTCGCATGGCGCCGGCCGTCCACCACCGCACGCCCCCTGTTTGCACTATCGTATTGCTCGACTCCTGCACAGATCACGGACCACCGCAGCGGCACGGATATCCGCTCGCAGGCTGGCCGTACTCCGAGACCATCACTTCTTGCCGTTGGCTACGACGGCCAAAACGTCGGACTCACGCAGGATCAACAACTCATCATCCGCGACCGTCACCTCGGTGCCGCTGTACTTCCCATAGATGACCAGGTCGCCGACTTTCAACTCGACCTCGATCCGCTTGCCTTCGTCGCTCACCCGGCCGGGGCCGACAGCGACGACCTCTCCCTGCTGAGGCTTCTCTTTTGCCGTGTCCGGGATGTATAAGCCGCCCTT